>JAFZCU010000221.1 GCA_017556145.1 Prevotella sp.
CCTGATCAGGATTCGAGATATTACGCTGGTTGACAGCGACACCAATCATGAAGTAGTCCTTATAGACATCCTTCAGACCTTGCGCCTGGACTGACAGACAGCCAGCCAAAGCGAGTAAAGTTAAAAATCTTTTCTTCATTTCCCTAAAATTTATGAATAGTTTATTAGCAAATCGTTTCATTAGTACGCTGAATGGTGCAAAATTACAAAAGAAGAGCCACATCGGGCTCTTCTTATGTATCATATATCTTTGAAAATGTAACACACGCGTGTTACTTGAGCGAAATAATGCATTCAGAGCCGTCGTAGCTCACCTCCTGCTGGCGACCGTCAGGCCATACCACCGTAAAGCGGCGCGTCTGAAGCATGCCTGGGAACTCGCCTTTCCTGGCACCGATGGTCAGCTTACGGGCCTTGTCGTTCCAAGCAAAGGGAATGGTGGAACAGACGCCACGCTCATAGTTGTAGCTGTCGCCCTCGTCCTCGTAGAGCACAAACGTGCCGTCGGCACCGGGATAGACACGGATCTCGAGGTTATCCCACGCCTTCTCGCCCACATACTGCATCTCGGGGCCGAGGGGCAGGATGCTGCCTGCACGCACGAACATCGGCACGCGGTCGAGGCTGGTGGTCAGCGTCACGTTCTGTCCGCCCTTATAACTCTTATTTGTCCAGAAGTCATACCACATCGCACCCTTCGGCAGATACTTCACCGCCGTCTTTGTCTCCTGCCATTCTACTACTGACTCCTGACTCCTGTCTCCTGTCTCCTTTCTCCTATCCCATCCTGTCATGGCATTGGTGCGGATCACCTTCTCCTCGGTATACTGCGGGTCAACGATGGGGGCAGCCAAGATGTTGCGGCCGAACATAAACTCATCGGTCATATTCCAGACTTTCTTGTCGGCAGCAAAGTCGGCAAACAAGGGGCGCATGTAGCTGTCGTTGTTCGAAGTGACCTGCCAGGCGGTACTATATAAATAAGGTATGAGGCGGTAGCGCAGACGGATCTGCTTCTCAATGGCATCATAGACAGGCTCGCCCTTCTGGCCGAACTGCCAGATCTCACGAGGCGCATCGGCACCATGACTGCGGAAGACGGGACAGAACAGACCATACTGCATCCAACGCACATAGAGCTCCTGGAACTGCGGATTCTTCGGTGCAGAGCCGGAACCGCGGGTGTTATAGGAACTGCAGAAGAAACCGCCGATGTCGGTATTGAAGTTGGGGTTGCCCGTCAGTGTGAAGCTCAGGCCTGCCGGCACCTGCTTGCGCAGCATGTCCCACGACGAGTTCACATCGCCGCTCCACATGTTAGAGCCGTAATGCTGCTGACCTGCATAGCTGGAGCGCGTCATGATGAAGATGCGCTTACCCCTGTCGTCCTTGCGCTGCGCCTGATAAATGCCGCGCACGGTCTCCAAGGGGAAGGCATTGCGCTGCGAGCGCCACGTACCGCCATAGACCTTATGCTCGTAGTCGCTCTCGCGGGGATTGAAGAAGTCGGGATCGGTAGAGTCCATCCACCACGCATCTGTACCATAGTCGTAGAGCTTCTTCAGGTATTTCCAATAGATGGCGCGGGCCTCGGGATGGAAGGCATCGTAGACCTTCACGCCAGAGGGATAGTCGCGCATCGGCGGCCAGACATGTGAGATACCGCTCTGCGGCCACGTCTCGAAGGGCAGCAGACAGCCGATCTTCTCCAACTCACGGAATTGCTGCGTCATCGGACCGAAGCTGGCCCAGATCGAAATCATAAAGTGGGCATGCTTCTTGTGGACATTGTCAATCAGCTGCTTGCCATTGGCAAAGTCCTCTGAGAGGAAGTCCATCGCATTCCACAGGTAGTTTGAGCCCCAGTACTGCCAGTCCTGGATGATGCCATCGAGGGGCACCTGCAGACTGCGGTACTGGTCGACGATGCCCTCCGTCTCACGAGCCGTCTTATAGCGCTCCTTCGACTGCCAGAAGCCATAGGTCCACATGGGGAACATCGGCACGTCGCCTGTCAGGTAGCGCATCTGGGCTATCACACCGTCGGCTGAGCCGCCATACATAAAGTAATAGTCAATGCCCTCGCCCACCTCAGCATCGAAGGTCATGCCCTCAGCATTATCCTCAAAGACGGTCGGTGAATAGTTCTCCCAATACAGGCCCCAGCCCTTGATGCTCTGCAGCACGTTCTGGAAGTCCTCTAAGTTCGACTGTTCCATGCGTTTCTGACACCCGCGACGGTTCATCTTGCCGTCCTGGATGGTGCCTAAGCCATAGACAGCCTCGTCCTTGTCGAGGGTGAAGGTCTGACGTACTTCTTTCACGTCGCAACTCTTCTCCTTCAACAGCACCTTGCCTTTCGCCGTCAGGAAAGTCAGATTGCCCTGGGCATCCTGCTTCACAGTCAGTTCACTGCTCTTCCACGTGTTGCCGTTCTTGTTGACGGCGACATTCTCCGGCATAGCCGTAACCACGAGCGTCTTCGTGGGCTGGCCCTTGACGATGTGTACGATACTCGGTGAAATAAACTCCACCTTGACATTCTGCGCTGAGACTACGACCGTGAACATCACGGTCAATAAAGTGATAACAAGTCGTTTCATTTCCTTAGTTTTGTTGATTTGTCGGCAAAGATACGAAAAAAAACTGAAACAACATTGATGTTTTGCGGTTTTTTACTATCTTTGCAGCGCAAAAGAAAACAATTGAAACATGATGAAAAAGAATCTTATCCTTAGCATGATAGCCCTGATGATGGGTTGTCATATTGCGTTTGCGCAGCAGAAAAGCATTGTGATTCTTTATGAGAACGACGTGCATTGCGGTATCGACGGCTACACGAAGATCGCTGGTCTGCGTGATGCCATCAACCGTTCCGACACAGCCTACGCAGCCGCCGTGTGTTGTGGCGACTTCCTGCAGGGCAACACCACGGGGGCCATCTCAAAAGGACAGTACATTGCCGATATCCTGCGCTACATGGACTACCATGCCCTGACCTTAGGCAACCATGAATTCGACTACGGTGTGCCCCGCATGCAGCAGTTGTTAGCGCAAGTAGGCACACCTGTAACATGTGCCAATCTCTACGAGGCCGGAGAACCACAGCCCTTGTTCGCCCCCTACATCATCCATCAGTACGGCAATAAGATAGTGGCCTATATCGGTGCCTGCACCCCGGAGACGATGATCCTCGAAGGCTACTCGTTCTATGATACCA
Source organism: Prevotella sp. (assembly GCA_017556145.1). Taxonomy (GTDB): domain Bacteria; phylum Bacteroidota; class Bacteroidia; order Bacteroidales; family Bacteroidaceae; genus Prevotella. The sequence continues at coordinate 3,221 of JAFZCU010000221.1, forward strand.
ACGGCATCCTGCTCTACGACCTCAAACAAAAAAACTTCTACCAGCTGATCCAGCAGGCTGTCGATGCGGCCCGTGCCGAGGGTGCCGACTATGTGGTGCTGCTCTCTCATGTGGGAGAGACCCCGCAGTCGTTAGGATTCAGTTCGTATCGTCTCGTGAACAATACCAGAGGCATCGACGTGGTGCTCGACGGCCACTCACACGAGATTATCGAGAATGCGCGCATCAAGAACCTTGATGGCAAGGAGATCACCGTCACGCAAACAGGTACGCAGTTCGCCAACGTGGGTAAGCTGCTCATCACCCCCGACGGACGCTTTATTACCAAACTCATAAAGAGCAAGGACATCCCCTACGAGAATGCGAAGATTACCGCTACCACCGACAGTATCCGCCAAATGGTGAAGGCCGTCACCTCAGAGGTAGTAGCCCACAGCGACTACACTCTCGTGGTGAGTGATGAGAACGACCAGTGGATTGTGCGCGGTCAGGAGACAAATGCCGGTGACCTGGTGGCCGACGCCTACCGCTACGCCATGAAGGCCGACATCGGTTTCGAGAATGGTGGTGGTATCCGTAACGATATCCATGCCGGCGACATCACCTACGGTGACATCATCGGTATGCTGCCTTACGACAATACGCTGCGACGCATCTCGGTAACTGCCGAGCAACTGAAACAGATGCTCACCCGTTGCACGGCCCTTGTGCCTGTGCTCGACGGCAACTTCCCGCAGTGCTCCGGTCTGCGTTTCACCATCCACAGCAAGAGCCGTACCGTCAGCGACATCGAGATTCTGCAAGCAGATGGCAGCTATGCGCCTATCGACATGCAGCGCACCTATAGCGTCGCCCTGACGAACTATAACCATGAGGGCGGCGGATTCTTCGACTGTTTCAAGAAATGTGTCGTGCTTCAGGAGAGTAGCTTGCGCTACTATGAGGCCTTGTCAGACTACCTGCGTAAAGTGCTCGGCGGCAATACCGGCAAAACCTATGCCCAGCCACAGGGACGCATCAGAATCATTGAAGACTGAATGCTCAGCGATTGATCCTTCATTTGCCAACGAATTTCTTTCCGTTTCTGATATAGATGCCTTTCGAAGGATTCAATACCCGCTGTCCCTGCAGGTTATAGAGTTTGTCATCAGCATCGGGCGCAGCTGTCATCTGGTGAATGCCTGACGGCACCAGCGTCAGGATATCAGCCAACACGTTAGCCGAGCGATAAGGGAAGTATTCGTTGAGCAAGCGGTTACGCTCGGCCATATAAGCCTCGTCGACGGTATAGAGCTGGCCCTTCGTCTGCCAGCGATGCACGTCACGACGATAGTCGCCCCAGCGGGCTGCCTCGGCATAGAGAGCCTTGGAGATGACATGATACAGGCTGTCCCATGTCTCAACCACCGATTCCGGACCTAACAGTCCGTCATCTGCCAACAATTCCTTTGCCCGATGCCCATAACGGTAGGCAAATTCATCGTTCTCCAACAAGTTCAGGAAGATGCCTGTGGGGTATTTGCTGCCATTGTTCTTGCCCAGCACATTCTCGTATACCTTCTCGAAAATCACCTCCGAGTCCCAGCAGAGGAAACGGAAGCCCTGACTCCCTTCGCCCCGCCGGAGGATGGCATACCAGTTATGGTGATCCCAATCGGTATTGCCTGCATACTGATTGATGAGCATATAGTCGATGAAGTTGTCGATATCGAGCAGGGTTTTCAGTTGCTGATAGCGCTCGGCATTGGCAGCCTGCTTGGCCGTCTCCACCATCTGATTCCACGCGTCGAGTGTACCCTCGCTGGCCTCATGGTGGTTGCCGCCTTCCTCCTCGATCTTCACCACGTCGATCAGGCTCTTCTCGCCACCCAGATGATTCTTGCCATACTGGTCGTCCACCCGCTCGGCGATATTATAAATGCCCCAGTACATACCATTGAGGAAGAGATTGACGTAAAGGGCATTCACGCTGGTACGACCCATTTTCCGTTGCATACGACGTGCCCATACATCGCGGGTGTACTGCGCCTTTTCACGGTTTCCCTCTGACCAGTGCTGCCAGGAATTGCCGAAATGACAACGCAGCACAAGCTGGTCGAACTTCTGGGGCTCGTCGGCTCCGAACACTGGGTATTCAAGCGATTTCGGACCATATTGCGACTTAAACACCAATCGGAAGGAATGCTTGGGGTTCTTCTCTGCCAGACGACCATGACCGCCATGCAGGCGAAGCCCGCAGTCTATGGTGAGATTGTGCTGCATAGGACCGCCCATCAGTTCGACACTGGCAGGACGCGTCCAGCCATTGCCTGTATTATCACCCACAGGAGGACCCGTAAAAATATAGATGCCACCCCGGTCCTCATCATTCTCATGACTGAAGAGATGGTCCTTATCAGTAACGATGCTGAGCACAGGCAAAGACTTCAGGCCTTCGACAATCTTAGGCGCCAGCACAGGGTCGGTGGTCATCTCCGGATCCATGCCATAGTCGGCGATGGCCGTACCTTTGATTTGCGTATACTTGCCCCACTCTTCCGGATAGCCTTCGGGATGGTCTGACTGTTTCAGCACATCGTCAGCGAAGATCCAGGTGGCTGTGGCAACAGCCGTCAGCCGACTGGTTGCAGAAAAAGCCGCTGCCCGAAAGATGGTGGTGCCTTTGATGTCGAGCGGCTGGGTATAGGCCTTGCTTTCAAGGGTCGGCACACTGCCGTCGACGGTGTATCGGATGACGGCATCCTCAGGCAGGCCACTGCCGCCAGTGGCAGAAATCACCAAGGAGAAGGGCGCCTCGCAGAAACCATGCGGCTGGCTGAAAGTCAAATTCTGGGCACTGAGACTCAAGGAGATCCATAATGTCACACAGATCCCACAGATATGGCCTTTAGCCAAAGGTAATAAAAAATCTGTGAGATCTGTGAGATCTGTGTGAGTTAAGAATCTGTGTGACATCGGCTTTACTTGCTCAGCTTCTGAACATACTTCACAGGTTTGCCGTCGCTGGCTTTCAGCAAGCTGGCAAACTCCTGTGGCGACACCTCCACAGGACCACGCATAAACTCAGGGATATTGTAGCATTTCATGAACTGTCGGTGGTAGTCGGGATCGGCCTGTGGCAATTCGAAAGGTTTGCTGCCCTTGCCGTCGGCATCGATATGTGCGAAGAACGGACGGGTAAAACTGCCATCATCGCGCCGGGTGCTGAACACCACCCACCGGCCGTTGCTCGACCATGAATGATAACTCTCCGTTTCCGGTGAGTTAATCTCGTCCATGGCACGGACCTGACCGTTGGTGAGGTCCATCATGTAGAGGTCGGCCTCACGATGCCAGATATGGAAGACGCCATAATGCCCCAGGGTGAACATAAGGAAGCGACCGTCGGGCGACACGCGCGGCAGGGTGGCACTCCTATCCAGACTGTCGGCCTGGAACACCAGTTCGCGGGGACCGAACTGCCACGTGTCGGGGTCGAACGATTTCTTAAAGATATTGTATTTCACCTCCTGAAATCTTCTGACGACCTCATTTTCATGAGCAATCGTATCGCGGAACTCGAAATGGGCACTGCAATAATAGAGCGTCTTGCCATCGGGAGCCCATACGGGGAACACCTCAAACTCGCTTTCCTCGTTTTCAATATTGGTCACCTCGTTCATCTTCACATCGTAGGCTATCAAATCGCTCACGGCATCAAACACCTCAATCCTATTGGCATCCCGTGTATGGAAGCTCTGACTGGTCTTGTTGGTGGAATAAACAATCAGCGGGAGCCAGGGATGCCACGCGGGATAGACACCGGCAGAGAGAATCGAGTCGTTGCGCATATTGATCTTACTCAGTTTGCCGTCATAGGCAATCACAGTACCACCGTGATACTGACGGGCATGGAACTGCATGCGCTGGGGATTATACTGCTGGTAGTTGTGGCAGTTCACACACTGGCCTGTTGTTTCCTTGCCACAGAGCATATTGTTTACCATCACCTCCTCGTCGTAGTTCTCCAGACAGCGCTGATTCAGTGTCAACTCCTCATAGGCGACATAACTGGGCGAAATGAGTCGATAACTGAGATAAGGGTCGATGCTGTCGGCAGAAACTGTGATATGGAAAGGTTTGTATCGCCACCACTCCTGATCAATCCTGACATATACCTCGACACCGATAGCCTTACCGACAGCCTTGTCTGTCAGTTCGCGCCAGTCGGCCATCTCGGGCTGAACAGCCCTACCGCCACACACCAGCTGATGGTCGCCCACTGTGAAGCGAGCCACCATCTCGTCGCATGAATCCTCGAGTTCGAAGGTCAGCGGGGCAATGTTCACAGGTATCGTCACGTCCACATAGTCGGGATAGATGCGAGGCGTTTTTTTGATATCGGTAAACTGCGCCGGCACCGTGGCGTTCTGGCAGGAGGAGAGAAAGAGGTAAGAGAATACCCCTAACATCACCACTTTCATCCTATTGATTCTATTTATATTTGTGATCATAAACTTCATATTTCAAACTTCATATTAATACATATTCAGATCGTGCACAAAGAAATAGTTGTAATAGAAGGTATGTCCGAAGCGTGAATAGAAGATAGGCCGCATCTCATCCTCGCTGGAACTCGTGGCATTATTGGCCAGATCCATAAGTGCCGCATAGTCGCGCTTCACCTGTTCGTCGAATGGCATCCTGCTGATATCGACCTCATGTTCCAGATTGCCATACAGATAGGCAGCCTCCTGATAGTGTGTCGGCATACGCTGACCGGGATGACTGCTCGCATATTCAAAGAACCGGGGCCAGAACATCTGGATATCCTTCATCCACAAGGCGGCCAGCAACGACTGCTCCTGATAGAGCGGGTTGTCGCTATGGCTTCTCACAAACCGCTCCATGATAAACTTCTCCACCATCATCTGGTCGGCACCCAGGTAGTCACCTCCCGTCATCAGTTGGAGGATGGGTGCAAACTCCTTGCTCGATTGCAGTTGGTTGGGATGGCCGATATAGCGCTCATACCGCTCAGCCCAGGCCTTTTGATAGCGGGTATGCTTCAGCAGCGAGGCATATTTCCGGGCCTCCTGTTGCTCGCCAGTCACAATGGCACAGCGCAGGAGATATTTCAGATAGTCGGCACGCCAGCCAAACTCAACGCCCTCCTCCATACACCACCGATGGCAATAGTTGGCAAGACCGTAGTTGTAATACATACTGCATCCCACGACCTGCATCATACGCACCGGCACAGGCGAATCACAAAGCTTCGAACCGTCAAGATAGCGAAACATCTCATCACCCTGACGACCTAACCGGAACAGAGCCAGATTCCTCATCATCACAATGGCACGGGTGGGTTCCACGGTGTCGCCTATCTCCTGATCAAGCACCCCCTGCCAGTCAAGCCGTTCCATGCACTGCTGCATACGGAATTCCTTATGGAAATTGTGGTCCTTATACCAGAAACGGTAGACGCTATAGCCAGCCATCGCCACTACGACCAAGTGGATAAGAATCCATTTGACCGTCTTGCGGGCAGAACCTCCCGACTTTCCGTGCTTCCGGGATTTTCCTGCGTTTTCAGGTTCCACGGCTTTCACCCACATCCCATACATCGCTGCCAGGAACACCAGCGAGGCGACAAGCACATAATAGGGAATATAATAGGCACTCAGTTCCCTGTCGACCCAATACATCGGTAAGCCCGTCCACCAGATATTCTGGATGCCGGTCTGACAGAACACATAGTTATAATAGAACAACGGCCAGAACACGATTGACAAAACTGTGACTACCGACCCAATAATACGATCAGTAAGCGGCAGTTTCTCCACGCGCCACACAAGCACACCCATCACCAGCGCAGCCACAAGACCATAGAAGCCGATAATCGGATAGAGCACGCCTGTACAAACGAATATATAGACAGACCGCAAATAATACTTAGTCGGTAACAACCTGAACAGCCAAACAGACAGCACTGCCACCGTGGTGCCGATCGCTGCTGCAAAGAAATGACCACGCAACTTCAGGTAATAGATCCAATAGCCAACATCCACATTCATAATGATGACAGCAGCCAAAGGAATAAGCAAAACGGCAGTCCACTTGACAGGTATGCGGAAGGTGCGCCAGATAACCAACATGAGCAATGCCCACCACATGGTAAGCAATGTTACCCCCAACCATGGGACATAGAAAAACTCAGTGAAATAACAGCCCAGATAGGTCAGCAACCATCCGGAGGTCACCATCTGCTGTCTCAGAAACAGCGGCGTGTCCAAAAACAGATTCATCTCCTGCGCCTTCCACAATAGTCCCTGCTCGTAACCAAGCAGACAGCAGGCAGTGGTCACCAGAGCCACCACGACCAAAGCAGGACTTAACAGTTTCAGTTTATCTTTCATTTCCTTGTTAATTGCGATATCGGCTGCAAAGATACAAAAAAAGTGGCGAACCGAAGTCCGCCACTTTCGTTTTTTTTCAAAAAATTATTTCACAATCACCTTTTCTGTCTTGACTGAGCCATCGCTCATCACTTTCTTCAGGATCGTGACACCCTTCTGGGCCTTGATCAGGCGACGGCCGTTGAGATCGAACAGCTGGATGGCGCGAACCTTGGCGGCTGCAGGCGCATCAAGCGTCTCAATACCAGCATAAGCCTCCTCATAAGCCTTCGCATAATCGAAGCCGGTTGCAGGAGCAATCAGATAAACACGTACCTCATTGAAGAAGGTATGCGAACCCTGACCGGCATTGACACCCAATGTCAGGATGCCGTCTGTCACCACCACGCTTTCAATATCAAGATTGCCAAGACCACCAACGATTGGGAATGCCTGACCGATTTCTCCAGCAAAGGCGGCAAGTTCCTCTTCAGAAGAGGTCTTTGCATAGAAATAAGTATCCGACAAATCGGTATCACTCATACGCTCACCGAAGGCAGCACTCAGTGTATAGATACCAGCAGGCAGGTTTTCGATGGTCTGCTCTACGCGATAGCTGCCACCCCATGTCTGGAACATGCAGTCCTCAGCAATCTCGTTATTACCCTTCGGCTGACCCCAGCCAACAGTCAGACCAGGCTTGCTATAGCCCTCCGGTGTAATCCAGGCAGGAACATTCTCCTCAGTGACATTCATGTTGTCCTGCTGCTTGTAGATATTCGGGTTCTTCACAAACACCGTCATGTCATATCTGTCCGTAGTGACATCACCCGTCTCCTCATTCACAGTTTCCTGGAACAATGTATTATCGGCATTCTTCAACTGGCCATAGAGCTCTACCTTGATGCGGTTCTTGATCTCGTCGGCCAGATTGTCATCATCCGTCAGCACATTATTAGCAGCCACAATCAACGGATCGTTTTCAGCCACGCCAAGGCTCTTCAGGGCCTCAGCACCCAAACGGATGCGCTCAACCAATACAGCCACACCAGTGCCCTTGCCACCATTAGAATTCTCAGGCTCAGACTTACCCTCAGTGAAGAGCAACGAAGCGGTATTAGCACTATTCGTCAGTTCCTCGATAGCTGCGATCAGAGCAGCGTCATCCGTCAGCACGTCATAGGTATATACAAGAACGGCACTCTCCGGATTCTCAGGATCCTCGTTCACCCATTCTGAACTACCATTGTACTTGGCAACAAGGTCTTTCAACTGATTATAGAGGTCGGTGTGAGCGAACTTGTTCTCTGCATTCTGGCGAACCACATCAATAGCCTTCTTGATCTGCGTATCATAAGAATCACAGTTTACACGGTGATCTTTCACTGCCTGAGTAGCGGCATCAAGTGTAGCAGCAGCATTCTTGAACTTAGAAGGAGCGGTATAGCCGTCCATCTCAGCCTCATACTTCGTGATAGCTGCTACCAGTGCATCATAGGTAGCACCAGCATAGCGCTCACCGCCATTCTCATCACGAGCAGTCTTGGCATTGTCAAGAGCAGTGGTCAGCAGCAGGATTTCCTCCAGACCCATAGCATCCGGCATATACTTCATGGCAGGCTTTGCAAGAATATTCTCCATATAAACAGGATCACCTGTCTCACTACCTGATGATGTCCAACGGAGGATAAAGTTACCAGAAGTCTCAGGATAGAATTGGAATGTGTACTGTGCAGAACCGTTCACAGCGGCTGTACTACCATTTACATCAGGCTTATTGTCAACCACCTTGACGAAGACAGACTCTTCAGCCTGACCATCAGCACCAGCGGTATAAACCTCGAAGCGTGTCTTCGTGCCATTGCTCTTCCACATAGCCGTATTAAAGCTGATATCATAACGCTTGCCAGCCTCCAGTGTCAGGGCATAGCCCTCTGTGCTTCCATACTCAGCATAACCTTCACGATAATAGAGACCCTTTGTGAAGTCACCACCGGCAGCGAAATCGAACATACGTGAGCCGGAACTAACAGAAGTACCAGCAGGACGATCCTCTGAGCCGAATCTTACGAACCAACCTTCAGGAATTGTGTTAGCAGGTGTCGATGCGAAATAGTCGGGCAGCATATCCTTCGGCTGGTCGGTAATCTCAGTCTTACCAATACCTACATAATAAGTAGTATCGCCATACACAGTCTCGTCGATCTTGAACGACGGATAGATCTTTGTCACATGGATGGTGTATTTACCCGTAGGCAGGTCATCGCCCTCACGTACCAAAGTAATCTCCTCAGCAAAGCCGTCTGAAGGAACCACGCTAAGAGCCTTACCATTCAGAGTAGCCTTCAAGGCTGCTGCATCCACCTTCTTATCGAAAGTCAGATGGAACTCCTTAATGCTATTGGGCAGGTTGAATGAACCATCCTCAGGATCAGCAGCAATCACGATAGGTGTTTCGAGATCATAAGGATAAACATCATCGTATTCATATTCCAGATTTTCATTATAGCTTGCTGTTTCCGTAAAATCTTTCACATCACTACCAGCACTTGGACCAGAGGTATAAACCACATGATAAGCAGCATCTGTTGGATTCTTGAAAGAAACCTCAACAACATCACCTTCGCTAAGCGATTCTTCTGTGAAAATGTAGAAACGACCGTCAGCATAGGCCTCTACCGAGAACACCGGCACGGGCTCGCCGTTAGCAGTCACCGTGACACAGTCATTAGGATAAACCAGACGAGGTCTGCCACCGTTCCTCACCAGCTCAGGAAGATTCGTCTCAAAACCGAAGTCCACCTTGATGGCCTCATTAGAGAACTCAAGGGCCGTACCCAGCTTGAAGATCTCGAACACAATATTGTCAAAGTAGTAGTTGTTGGCATCTGCCAATTCGCTCAAGTTGAAAGCGATAGACTGGAACAGTCCGCCCTCGCTGTTAGGACCGGCCTGATCAGCAGTCACCACATCTTCTGTGGAGAATGTCTGCCAGTCGGAAGTAAACTGCAAGTCACCCAACATGGCATACCAGATATACTTACTCGGTTCAGCGTGTGCCTGTGTACTGACCTTGGCATCGGCATCGGCACGATAGTTGAATGTCAGGCGATACTTGGTTCCTGCGGGAACCGTCTCGTTGAAGCGGAACCAGAATTGGTTATCCCAAGCCTCAGCCTCCTTGGCGGTAGCCTCGACCTTGATACCACGGCTGCCGTCATAACCGACACCATCAGTTATGACAGAAGGCTCTGGAGCTTCACCATGCACCTTTGTGAAGAAACTGCTCACATCGTCACCTTCCATGTTGCTGTTGTTAATCAGGTTGGTCCATCCCACTTTCTGACCACCTTCTGCCTTCTCAGCCTCAATGCTCGTCAGAATGGCATTCGTATTGTAGGTAGGGCCCTTAACAGAGTGAATTCTCACAAAACCCCAGTCCTTGGCGATCTTCTTCAGGTCGATCACATACGTCTCGCCATCCACTGTATAGTAATCCTCTGCCCATGTACCGGCATTGGGGATGACCAAACATTGCGATGCCGACTTATCAGAATTGAACTGACCGTTATCGGCAGTACGGTTGATGAAGATACGAGGGTTCAGGCTCGAATCCTCTGCCCTCGCCGTAATGTAGAGCTTAGAATAAGCGGCAAGGTCGATGCCCGCATTACAACTGGGGTCACCGAACACGGTGCTTGCCGGCTCTTCTATGAGGTATTGGGCACCCTCAAACTGCGCGCCCTGGACGGCATTCACCCCCCAACCCTCATAAGTATAAAACATGTCTGCTGTCAGCGGAACACGCTCACCTGCAGTCGCTGTTGCAGCACATAGCACAACGGCTACGAGCGCAACCAGAAATTGGTAAGTTTTTCTCATGTTGTTAAAGTTTTAAATGAAAGTTAATAAAAAAATAGAAATTTCTGCTGCAAAGGTATATAATAACCTACATACACGTTTTTCCAATTGTTTCATTTGCTTTCATTTTTGTGTTCATATTACAAAAATCCCGCCTTTCTCCAGGAAAAGCGGGATTTTCAAAACAAAATGAGACAAATATTAAACACCTGACTCCCGTTCTGCATATTCCGACGGTGCCACACCGAAGTGCTTGCGGAAGATGGTGGAGAAGTGAGCCAGGTTGGAGAATCCCACCGTATAGGCCACCTGTGTCACATTTATCTTCTGCTCTTTCAGGAGTCTTGCCGCCTGTTCCAAACGGATGTTACGTATAAACTCGCTGGTGGAGATGCCCGTGAGTTCCTTCATTTTGCGATGCAGCTGCACGCGGCTGATGCCCACCTCCTGCGTCAGGCGCTCCACATTGAAGTCGCTGTCGGAAATATTCTTGTTAATACACTTCATAATCCGTTCCATCAGCACCTCGTCGTTGCCCCGCACCTCCGGCTGCTCCACCTTGTCGGCCTGTGCCTGCTGGGCACCCGAATACTTGCCCTTCAACCGGAGCCGGCTCTGCACCAGATTCTCAATCACCATGTGCAACTCCTCCATGTCGAATGGTTTTGCCAAGAAAGCGTCGGCACCGCGTTCCAGGCCCTCCAAACGATTAGCCACATCGGCCTTCGAGGTGAGCATGATCACCGGTATATGCGAGATGTTGATATTCGTCTTGACCATCCTCAACATGGTGAAGCCGTCCATCTCAGGCATCATTACATCGCTCACCACGACATCATATTCGTTGGTCAGTAGTTCCTTCAGACCCTCCTTGCCGTTCGGACAGATGCCGAACCTGTAATATCGGCCCAATTCCGACGACACATACCGCGCCATCTCCAGGTCATCGTCGACGATGAGTACACGGTATTTCGACGACGAGGTCCTAACACGCGTCTGAGCCGTTTCCATCTGTGCCTCCAGTTCCTCCGGTTTGAGGTGGTCTTTGCCCAACGGCAGACGAACGGTAAACACCGCCCCACTGGCATCCGTGCGGTTGCGGGCCTCGATCGTACCGTGGTGCATCGCGACAATCATCTTACACAGGTTCAGACCAATGCCCGTACCGTTGATATGCATCCGCCGCGCGTTGGTGCCCTGGTAGAAACGGTCAAAGATATGCTTCAGGCTATCGTCATCGATGCCCACGCCGTTATCCGCAATGGAGAGTTCGAGCATCTCATCGACGCGCGTCAGGCCGACGGTCACCTCACCATTGTCGTTGCTGTATTTGAAGGCATTCGAGAGCAGATTCGAGATTACCTTGTCAAACTGCGTCCGGTCGATCCAGGCATCCAGACGATCCAGCCCCTCATGATCGAAGGTGAAACGGATGTGGCGCTCCTTGGCTGGGAAATCAAACATCCTGCAGACACCTTCGGTAAAGGCGATGATGTCGGTCTGCTGACAATGCAGCTGCATCTGCTGCTTATCAATCTTCCGCACGTCGAGGATCTGATTCACCAGATTCAGGATGCGCTGGGCATTATGCTCGATTGTATCGACGGCAGGATCCGGCGCGGCCTTGATCTTCTTCAGGGCCGACAGGATGATCGTCAGCGGAGAGCGGATATCGTGGGTGGCGTTAATCAGAAACTTCATCTTCTCCTCATCCATCTGCCGGTTGGCCCGCCGACGGTAACTGTAGACGAGCAGGCCCACAAGGGCTGCCAACGCCAGCAGATACAGGCAATAGGCCCACGTCGTGCGGTACCACGGTGGCGTCACCTCAATAGTGATGGTTTTCGTCTCGGAACAGAGGTCACCCGCACGCGCCCGTATCTGTATCGGATATACACCAGGCTGCAGATGGCTCAACTGGATAACATTGATACCCTGCGGATTACGCACCCAAGATCCGTTTCCCACACAGTATTCATATACTACACCGCGCGGATTGTTGAAGTCGAGCAGCGAGAATTCCAGCGTCAGCTCCGTCTCCATATAGGATACTTTGAAACGGTCAGAGCCAATGACAGGCCTCGACTCATGTCCGGCGATGGTGAAACCCGTCAGCTGCACATCTTTCAGTTCAGTCCTGCTGCTCACTACATTCGACGGGCGGAAACCAACCAAACCGTCGTTAGTGGCAAAATAGATAAAGTCATCATCGGTATGGAGGCCCACACAGTTGACATACTCCCTTGTGATCAAGCCATTGCCATTGACATGGCTAACGTATGTATTCTTACTGACGTCATACTGCCAAAGACCCATCGGCGTGGAACACCAGATATCGCCATTGTCAGCCTCAACAATGTAGCCTATCACCTTGTCACTCATCGCCTCCACAAGCTGCGGCTCTACAGATTCCTTATAAACATACAACCCCTCATCCGTACCAATCAGGATTTCACCGCGACTTGTTGCACAAAGGGAATTGCACTTCACATGCGTCAACTGCTGCAGCCACCCTTGCGACAGGAAACTGTCAGTTTGGGGATCATAGCACGACAAACCATCAGAGGTAGCCAGCCAGATACGTCCTTCATGATCGGGTTTCATGGCCAACACCCAGTCGTTACAGATATGGCCACGTAGCGAATCGCGGTCGGCAGAACGGAAATTACGCAATTGTCCCGTGTGCGGGTTATAGATACAGAAACCTTTGGAATAGGTCGAAATATAGATATTACCGGCATCGTCGCTGGTCATATCGTTAAACTTGTCGCAATCGAAGGTAACCTGCTTCTGGCTGCGGCCCGTGGCAGGATCATAAGCATAAAGGGCATCACCAGTGCCTACCCAATAGTGTTTCTGCTTGTCGCGGAAAATAAACTCTGGATTCGGTGGACAGGCTGGTTTGGCCACAATACGGCCCTGACGGTTGAAACCGTAAATGCCATTGCCCTGAACCGTTACCCAAATCATACCACCGTCGCCCTCACACACCGATGACACCGTTGAACCAATGTCCACACCTTGGGCGCTGAAGCTCATGGTTCTGAACTGAGGAGGGATATGACGCAAATGAACCAAGCCCTTGGAATAACAGGCAATCCACAAATTACCGTTACGATCTTCGTTGATATCCCATATCTTGGCAGTATTCAGGTCGATGCCCCAGGCTATACACTCCACACGTTCTACTTTCAGGCTGTTTTTGGGAAGACGGAACAGACCGTCCCCGCGCGTACCTATATATATATCACCTACATGATCACGGAAAGCACTAGCCAGAATGATATTACCTCCAAGGGCAGACATATCAAACGGAGCCGGCTTCAGAACACCATCTGCATAAACAGAGATGCCATGCAGGCTAACCACCAGCATCTCATCATTACGTTCGATAATAGTTATCACATTGCCCTGGGCTGACTTCATCTCAATAACGTTACCATCAGGTTCCCGCATGGTCACGACATCACCGAAGCCACTTTTCCAGAAACGTCCCTTGCCGTCGCACATGAAACAATTGAAAAAGCGGTTCTGCCCAGAGGTTGTAAAGCCATCCTCAACATAGGCCAACTGTTCATCTTGCAATTTAAACAGACCATAGCCTGCCGTAGCGACAAACAGCTGTCCCTTATCACACTGGGTGATGCATGAGACACGGGGTGATACATGACCCTCAAACGTATAATGCACAAACGCACCAGTCGCGTAGTCATAACGATCCAGGCCCTTGGCGGTGCCAACCCAAAGACGGCCCTCACTGTCGCAGAACATACTTGAGATATCATTATTGCCAAGCGATGTGGAATCATTCTGATGATGCAGGAATGGCGTAAAACGATACCCGTCGAAACGGTTCAGACCATATTCCGTTCCCACCCAGATATAGCCGTACTGGTCCTGACAGACCTTATTGACAAGACCACTGGTAAACCGCTCTGAAAAATAGAAATGCCCCATCTGCGCCTGCACCGGCAACAGTGCAGTGAAAACAGCGATGATAAAAAAAACAATCCTTTTCATTAGTTATATGGCAAAACTATGTTGGTACTGCTTTTGATTTGAATAACGGCACAAAGATACATAAAAAAAACTAAAGAACCAAATTTATAGGCAAATTATTTTTATTTGCATCAAAAAAAACGGCCACCGATATTCACATATGGGTTGGCCGCAAAACTTAGTTTTACCATAACTAATGCTAATATACTACTTATGAAGTTTACTACCGTATTTCCATTTCCGGCTGCAAAGTTACGGTGTTTTTTCGAGACTGACTATCACGTTTGTTTCTCTTTTTTTGCTTTTTGTAATCAGTTAAAAACTTATATTTTGATAAATCTGCGACACAAAAGCCAAAAGAAATGAAACAAAAAGGAAACCCACCTTTACAATTAGAAAAGCCTCCGGAATAAAAAGAAACACACCTCTTATAAATAATAAGTAACTTTGCACCCAAAATTATGTATTAACAAACCCAATTAAACGTATGAAAACCAGAAAAGAATTTTGGATTGCATTACTGGTTGGTGCATTTGTCCTATCGTCGTGTCAGGAATATGACCTTGACGAGAAGACACCCGAAGGCTACGGAGCGAGCATCTACAGTTGGCTCGACGAGCAAGGGAATTTCACCAACATGGTGCGTCTCATCAACGACCTGAACTATCGGGAAGTGTTGGACAAGACCGGCTCAAAAACGCTTTTTGCAGCCGATGATGAGGCATTCGGTCGGTTCTTTCAGAAGAACGACTGGGGCGTAAAAAATTACGAGAGTCTGAGTCTGGCCCAGAAGCGAATGTTGCTTTACGGTGCCATGATTGACAACAGTTATCAAGTACAGTCACTGTCCAGTACGGAAGGTCCTGTCGAGGGAAACTGCATGCGTCGAGAGTCATCGCTGTCAATCTACGACACTGTTCAGGTGATGCGCAGCGAGGACATTCCCAATGGCATCTATTGGAAAAGATATGATGGCCGTGAGCTGGTGATGATGCACGACATGACACCTACGCCCATGATTCACTTCATTGAGCGTCACATGAGCAACAAGCAGATTACCAACGACGACTATGATTTCCTTTACAACTATACTACACACCGTGAAAGCGGCGATGCGTCGGTCAATGGTGCCCAGATCGTACAGCAGAACATCAAGTGTATGAATGGTTTCGTGAACCGCACCAGCGAAGTGATGACTCCACTGCCCAATATGGCTGACATCATCACACACAAGAAAAACACGACCATCTTTGCCCATCTGCTCCAGCGCTATTCCGTGCCCGACTATTGCGGCGACGAGGTGACAAGAGCCTACAATGCCAACCGAGGGACTCAGGTCGACTCCGTGTTCCAACTGCGCTACTTCGCCAAGCGCTCACAAGGGGGCAGAGAGTTTACCGCTACGCACAATCAGAAGAGCCAGGCCAATGGAGAGCTGCGTTTCGACCCAGGATGGAACAGTTATTACATCCTCTCAAACGCCTCTGCCGAGACTGCCCTGCAGCAGGATATGGCCGTGATGTTGGTCCCCTCCGACGAGGCCTTGGAGGAATACTGGCAGAATGGTGCCGGTGCAGCCCTTCGTAAGAACTTCGGTTCTTGGGACAATGTGCCCTACTCCACCCTCACGGAATTCATCAATGCCAATATGCTGTCATCGTTTGTGAGCAGCGTTCCCTCGAAGTTCCACTCCATTCTGAACGATGCCGCCGACCCCTTGGGCATCACCAAGGAGCAGGTGGACTCAGTATGGCTGGCATGCAATGGTGCCATTTACCTGACCAACCATGTCTTCACACCCACCTCGTTTGTCAGTGTGATGTACCCGACGGTGGTCGACCAGAACATGAGCATCATGCACTGGGCCATCGACCAGCTTAACTATAGTGCCTATCTGAACTCGCTTAACTCAAGGTATAGTTTCTTCCTGCCATCGAACAATGCGCTGCTGGAGTATATCGACCCCGTGTCTTACGGTAAGCCCGCCCGACAGATGCTGCGTTTCCATTACGACCCAGAGAGGAAGGGCAATGAGGTGTATGCCAGCATTCATAACATTGATCCGGAAACGGGCCTTGCCGGCGACTCCATCGGTGTGTACACCAATTCGGGTGGAAAATCACTGGATTACAACCCCATCCTCAACCGTCTGTATAACATCCTCGACGACCACGTGGTCATCGGCGACGTGGAGGACGGACATGCGTATTATCGTACTAAGGGTGGTTCTACCATCCGCGTAAGCAACGTTGGCCAAGGCGCTCAGGGCATGCTGGTAGAAGGCAGCCGACAGGTGAACGGAGAGACACCGGCCGTGCCTGTCAGTTATATCTACGACCAGACTAACGGTGGTAATGGTAAGACCTATATTCTGGAAAAAGGGCCGCTATTGGGAAGCCGACAGACCGTATTTAACGTGCTCGGTCAGCATCCGGAATTCTCACGTTTCCGTGAACTGCTGGAAGGCAGCGACCTTCTGGAGACCGTCCATGACAGCCGCTTTGCCTGCAGCGACACGTGTATCAGCGTCTTCAACAATTACCACTATACTATCTATGTACCCACGAACGAGAGCATCGATGCCCTCATCGCTGAAAAGAAACTGTGGACATGGGAGGATGTAGCCCAGCTGGATACCACCTATAGCGACCAGAAGCTGAAATACGACCAATACACACAGCAGATCAACAACTTCCTGCGCTATCATATCCAGGACAACTCTCTTTTCATCGGAGCCGACAACACCTCTGGCAATGCCACCCTCGGCAACGATGGCTCTGTAA
This sequence comes from Prevotella sp., assembly GCA_017556145.1. GTDB lineage: Bacteria > Bacteroidota > Bacteroidia > Bacteroidales > Bacteroidaceae > Prevotella. The sequence continues at coordinate 20,241 of JAFZCU010000221.1, forward strand.
CAGACTATGAAACGGCTTTCATCGACAAGAAGACTAAGACCTTCAATAAGCTGACGATTACGACCGACAAGGAAGGTAGTGCCATCAGCATCAAGGACAAGGCAGGCAACAGCCGCCGTGTGATGACCGACAGGCCCGGACTCTTCAATCTGATGGCGACGGAGTATTCTTACGATAGTGCCGACAAGAGCCGTGCGAATAACATCCACAGCACATCGTCGGCAGCCATCCACTTAATCGACGGACCGTTGCTTGTAGAAAATAACCAATAAACATGAAAATGGAAAGAATAGCAATTAAAAGACATCTGACCAAGGCAATAACGGTTATTGGTTATTGGTTATTGGTTGCTGCGCCGGCAATGGCGCAAAACGCGGGCGACATCATCAGCGGTACGGTGACCGATGCCTTCGGCCCCGTGATGATGGCCAACGTAGTAGAACTCGATGCCGCCAATCGTATCGTGGCTTCGGCCGTGACCGATATGAGCGGTAACTTCTCTTTCCAGTTGAAGAATCCCAAAGACAAGCTGCGCGTGACCTACGTGGGCTACAAGACCGTGACATTGCCCTTCAACCGGACCAAGTTCAATATCAAGATGGAAGATGCCACCCAGATTAAGGAGGTGACCGTCACGGCGAAGCGCAAAGCAGTGGGTTCGGGTCTTGCCATCCCGGAAAGGGAGGTGTCGACCGCCCGTCAGAGCATCAGCATGAAGGAGTTTGAGGGTATGGCGTTTACCACCGTCGATGAAGCCCTGCAGGGCCGTATCGCCGGTCTCGATATCGTGGGCAACTCAGGTAACCTGGGCTCTGGCACCAGCATGCGTCTGCGTGGTGTGTCGAGTATCAACGGCAACCAGGAGCCGCTTATCGTGGTCGACGGCAATGTGTGGGAAACGGGTAACACCAAGGATTTCGACTTCACCTCTGCCAACGACGAGAAGTTTGCCGAGCTGCTGAACGTGAACCCCGAGGATATCGAGAGCATTGCTGTACTGAAGGATGCCGCCGCTACCGCCATCTGGGGATCGCAGGGTGCCAATGGTGTGATTGAGATCAAGACCAAGCGCGGTGTGCGCGGTCAGACCAGAGTGACTTACAGCTTCCGTCTGACAGGCACCTACCAGCCCGAAGGCATGAAGCTGCTGAATGGCGACGAGTACACGATGATGTTGAAGGAAGAGTACTTCAACCCCCATCTGCAGGCAGGTGCCAGCGACAATATCAATGAGATCAACTATAAGTCGGGCGGTGAGTTCTCGGAATACCAGATGTATAACAACAATACCGACTGGGTGGGTGCGGTGAAGCAGACCGGCTGGCGCCAGAACCACTATGTGGCATTGAGCGGTGGTGGCGAGAAGGCTCACTTCCGTATTGCTGCCGGTTACGACCACGAGACGGGTTCGATCATCAAGCAGCAGCTCGACCGTTTCACCACCCGTGTAGCACTGGACTACTTCGTCAGCGACCGCATCAAGGTGGCAACCAACGTGGCGCTGACGTATACAGACAATCAGAAGAACTACGCCGACCTGCTCTCCGTGGCCTACCGCCGTATGCCTAACCTGGCCATCTACGAAGAGGACAAGGACGGCAACCCGACGGATGTCTATTACAATATGCTGCCTACGGTAAGTTCCGTGTTCCGCGAGAACCAGCTGAAGGACTACAACCCGGTGGCGCTGGCCAACCTGGCAAAGAACGAGGAGACCAGCTACAACATCGAGCCGGAGTTTAAGTTGAACTATGAACTGCTGGGTATTGACGATGAGAAATCCCGACTGTCGTATGAGGGAAAGATCGTGTTCAACATCTTCAACCGCTACAACGACATGTTCCGTCCGCTGGAACTGAGCACTGGCGGTTGGAGCAGCACCGATGCCAACCTGGCCACCAACAATGCCTACAAGAGCTTAGGCATCACCACGACGCACACGCTGACCTATGTGCCGCAGTTCCGCAACAAGGATCATCAGGTGATGATGTTGCTGCGCGGTCAGCTGACCAAGGGAACGAGCACGAGCCAGAACACCAGCGAATATGGTCTGCCTACTGGTTCCATCATCTCCGCCAGTGCACCTGGCATCATTAACGACTTCAATGCCACCCCCGGTCAGTGGCGCAGCGTGTATTTCACCTATTCTGCCCACTATGCCTATAAGGGCCGCTACGTGCTCGACTTCTCCGTGCGACGCGACGGTAGTACCAAGTTCGGTGATGACGAGCGCTGGGGCAACTTCCCCGCCCTGTCGGGTAAATGGATTGTCAGCGACGAGCCCTGGTTCCAGAAGGGGCTGCCATGGATCAGCACCCTTGCTCTCCGTCCGGGTTGGGGTATTGTTGGTAACCAGCCGACACAAGAGGCTCTCTATTATAGCAAATACACCGGTGGAAGGGGCTATCTGAATCAGGGTTCCGTCTATCAGAGCAATGTACAGCTGAAGAAACTGAAATGGGAACAAAAGGAGACACTGAACCTGGGTGTCGACTTTGGTTTCTTCGACGACCGCCTCAACGGTAACGTCGAGGTCTACCGACAGAAGACCACCGACCTGCTCATGGCCAACCGCGCCCTGCCTTCAAGTTCCGGATTCTCGGCACTATCGTACCAGAACGTCGGAGCGATGGAGAACATCGGTTGGGAGTTCAACCTCAACGGCAACCGCATCGTCAGGGCAGGCAAGTTCTCTGTTGACTTCAATATCACCTTTGCCAACAACCGCAACAAACTGACAGAGATGGACGAGACGGTGCTGGCATCACTCAACGGCGACTTTGACCGGAGAAACGGCAGCTATCTCTCGCGCGTGGAACTGAACCGTCCGTTGGGTGGCATCTACGGATTCCGCTACAAGGGTGTGTTCCAGTACAGCAAGTACTCCGAGGTGGAGGTGCCTGGCGTGAGCGGTCCCAACGCCCCGGTGGCCCGCGATGCTGAGGGCAACGTGATCCTCGACAACTACGGCCGCACCAAGCCCATCATGTTCTGTTATGACGGCGTGGAGGATGAGGAGAAGGAGTTCAAGGGTGGCGACGCCATCTACGAGGACGTAAACCACGACGGACAGATCGACGAGCTGGATATCGTCTACCTCGGCTCATCGCTGCCGAAGATCACCGGTGGCTATGGTTTCAAACTGCACTACGGCCGCCTGACACTCAACAGCCAGTTCAACTTCCGCTATGGCAACAAGATCATCAACAAGGCACGGATGAATGCCGAGAACATGTACTCGAACAACAACCAGAGCCGTGCCGTGCTATGGCGCTGGCGCGTGGAGGGCGACGATATGCCCATTCCCCGTGCACTCTACAACTACGGCTACAACTGGCTGGGTAGTGACCGGTTCGTGGAAGATGGCTCGTTTATCCGTCTGAACTACGTACAGCTCAGCTATTCGCTGCCTCAGAATACGCTCAAGAAGTTCGGCATACAGCAGTTGAACTTCTATCTCTCTGCCAACAATCTCTTTGTACTGACCAAATATTCCGGTGCCGACCCCGAGGTGGGTTACGGCGGCTATGGTGTCGCAACCGACAATGCACAGACACCACGCGCCAAGTCGTTTACGGCAGGTATCACACTATCGTTCTAATATAATAATTGATAATTATGAATACAAAGATATATAATTTCCTCCTACTTCTCACCTCTTACCTCTTCATCGGTTGTTCTGACTTCCTCGATGTACTGCCTTTGAACGATGTGGTACTCGAGAACTACTGGACCAAGAAGAGCGATGTGACCAGCGTACTGATGGGCTGTTATGAGAGCCTCCAGTCGGAAGACTGCATCACACGTATGGGACTTTGGGGAGAGGTTCGTTCCGATAACATGAAGATGGGTGTAGCCTCGTCGCAGGATCTGGAGCAGTTGGTGAAGGAGAACATCCTTCCCAGCAATTCGCTTTGCAACTGGGCGGTGTTCTACCAGACCATCAACCGCTGTAACATTGTGATCCACTATGCGCCTGAGGTGCAGGCAGAGGATCCGAACTATGCCCTCTCTGAGATGAAGGCCAACCTGGCAGAGGCCACGTTCATCCGCTCGCTGTGCTACTTCTACCTGATCCGTGCCTTCCGCGACGTGCCCTTCTCACGTGAGCCGAGCATCGACGACACGAAGGAGTACCGTGTACCAGCCGAATCATTCGACGTGGTGCTTGACAACATCATCGCCGATATGGAGGCGGTGAAGGATGACGCGCAGCTCTATTTCCGCAAGCCCAACCCCGACAGGGCGCAGGAGTCTGCTGAGATCGACAATACCGCCCGCGTGACACGTCCTGCCATGTATGCCCTGCTCGCCGACCTGTATCTGTGGAAGGGCGACTGGCAGAAATGCGTGGAATGCTGCGACTATGTGATCAAGTTCAAGCAGGATGAGTACGAGAAACTCCTGAAGCGCAGGCTCCAGAACGAGGTATGGCTTTTCAACGACATCCCCCTGCTCATGGAAAAGATCGATAACGCCTCAGGCTATGCCTTTACCCAGATCTTCGGTCAGGGCAACTCGTTTGAGAGCCTGTTTGAGATTACCTTCGACGAGGGACTTAACAATAACAACCGTAACAACTATATCGGCAACCACTACTTTAATGGCGGCAACAACCCGTCGAACGGTCGACTGGCCGCTGTCGACGAGTTTTACGAGGGTCTGCCCACCAGCAGCACCGAACTATTTAATACAAAGGACTGCCGTGCCTATGGCAGCATCTATCAGGTGGGTACCACACAATTCTATATTGCCAAGTATGCTGCCAACACCGTGGTGCTCAACAATACGACGAGCAACTGGACCCCGTCATACAGCTGGCGTTCGAGCAACTATGCCCACTGGATTGTGTATCGTCTGACCGATGTGATGCTCATGAAGGCAGAGGCTCTCATCCAACAGGGCGACGACCGCTTTGAGGAGGCCTTCTCGTTAATCAATGCCGTGAGCAGGCGCGCTGTGAACTCCTTTGCACCCGGCTCTGGTGAGGTGCTGAAGTATGACACCTATAAGGACTCGAAGGAGAGCATGGAACAACTCGTGATGGAAGAGCGTCACCGCGAACTGATGTTCGAGGGAAAGCGCTGGTTCGACCTATTGCGCGTAGCCCGCAGGACAGGCAACACCCGCGACCTGGCCAAGACCGTCACCAAGAAGCAGTTGACCAACATCAGCGGCATCCAGATCCGTCTGGCCGACCCGAATGCACTCTATCTGCCCTACTATCGCAATGAGTTGAAAGTGAATCCCTACCTGCATCAGAATCCAGCCTATCACACCGGAGACGATTCTGACCTGGAAAAGAATTGATAATTGATAATTGAAAATTGAAAATTATGAATACAAAGATATATAATATGAATTGGATGAGGAAAGTGCGGAAGCAAATTATTCTCTTTTCACTTTTCACTTTTACCTTCTCTCTCCTCTTCACTTCCTGTAACGAGGACGACAGCGACGCCCCGCTGAACTTCTACTCCTCAGTCCGTCTGACGGCGGCAGGATTCATCGAGGCCGACGAGGCACAGTTCGGCGATTTCAAGGCGATTCTACAGAGAGGCAATTATCTCTCTATGTTGAAGACCTATGGTCACTACACCGTGTTTGTCCCCACCAATGATGCCATCCAACTGTTCCTCAAGGAGAACGGCTATGCATCCATCGATGCCATTCCCAAGGAGAAGTGCGACACACTGGCACGCACGCATATCGTTCAGGACAAGGCTTATTTCACCACTGACATGGGCGGTGAGGTGGCTCCGGTGAACATGAACGACGACTATATCCAGATGACCTCCGATAGCGATGTTGTCAACAACAATGCGCTACTCATCTTCGTGAACAAGAACTCGCGTATCATCCAGAAAGATGACTCGGTGACAAATGGTGTAGTGCATGTGATCGACCACGTAATCAACGCCAGCAACCAGTTCCTGCCGGCGCTCCTGGAAGAGAATCCAAACCTGTCGATCTTCTGTCAGGCCCTCCGTCTGACGGGTATGGCCGACTCGCTGACAAAGTATGTCGACGAGACCTATACCGTTGATCCCGACTCAGCCGTCGGCGGAAAGGGTTGGAAGGTGCCCTACGGAACAGCTGGCGACGGAACATCCTCTAAACAAACCCAGACCTGGTATCCCGAACACCGCTACCTCAAGTTCACCGCTTTCGTGGAGACAGACTCCATCTACCGTCTGCACGGCATCAACAATATCGATGACCTGAAGGCATACGCCAAGCGAGTTTACGACGAATCGTATCCCGAGGATGCCGGCAAGTACGACGAGGACTTCAAGGACCGTCGCAACCCGTTGAACCGTTTTGTGAGCTACCACCTCATCAACCGTATCGGCTCGCGTGAGTACTGGGTGCACTGCAAGGGTGCCATCTATGAGCAGCGGTTCCTGTTCAACATCTACGATCCGGAGGACTATTTCCCCACTATGGCTCCGCATACGATTATCCGTTTCTGCAGCAACCCCGGTGAGCAGATCTACATCAACCGCAAGGGTATAAAATCGAATGCCTCGGTACGCGGTGTACGCGTAATGAAGGATGACGAGGGCGATGGCTACACACAGTCGTGCAGCAACGGCATGTACCATTATATCGACGACATTCTGGTCTACTCGGCCGATGTGCGCAACAATGTGCTCAACCGCCGCATCCGCATCGACGGCAGCACGCTCAGTCCGGACTTCATGAACTCCCGGGCGCGAATCTACTATATGAACAAGGAGGAGCAGATGATCGGTTTCAAGAACGGTTTCCTGGCTGATTTCAAGATGCACAATTCCAATACATTCATCGGCTGCGGTAATGAGCAGACGGGCTGGCGCCACTATCAGGGCAGCGGTGTCTGTATCACCGGCGAGAAGTTTGATGCTTCCGTGAAGCTGCCTCCCGTACCGCACGACGGAACCTACGAGGTGCGTCTGGGCTATTCTACCGGCGACGACCGAGGCATTGCCCAAGTCTATCTGAACAACGAGCCCTGCGGCATTCCCATCAGCTTCCGTAACTTCGACAGCAACACCGGCTGGGAGGCTGACACAGAAGACGAGGAAGAGAACAAGGCCATCGACAAGGCCATGCGCAATCGTGGCTTTATGAAAGCCATGGACAGCTATGGCAGCAGTTCCGAGCCCTTCCGCACCTACAGCAACGACGTGCGCCGCATCCTGGTGAAGCAGTATCTGCGTGCCGACCAGGATTACTGGCTGCGCTTCCGTCAGATTCTGGAAGGCAGCACGCTCTATATGTCCATCGACTATATCGAGCTCTGTCCGAAGGATGTGTACGACAGCCCCGAAGGCGAAGACCGACACTAAAGTAAATTGATAATTGACAATTGATAATTATGAATACAAAGATATATAATAAGAATAGGATGAGGATTATGCTGATGGGAGTATTCTCTTACCTCTTACCTCTCACCTCTTACCTCTTCGTCTCCTGCTCCGACTGGAACGACCATTACGAGAGTCTGGCCTCAGAGGCAGGCAGCGACCTGACGCTGTGGCAGACCATCCAGCAGCATCCGGAACTGAGCGACTTCAGCGAGGTGCTCAGCCGGACCAAGGTGTTCAAATACCACAAAGTGACAGAGGTGAGCTATGCCGACCTGCTCGACGGTGCACAGACATTCACCGTATTGGCTCCTGTGAATGGCACCTTCAACAAAGACTCCGTACTGAGTCTGCTCTCTACCAGCAAGGGTGACTCGATGGTGGTTCGCTCGTTTATCGGCAACCACCTGTCGTATAATCAGGTGGCCAATGTGGAAAAGCCCACGGAATTCTTCCTGCTTAACAGCAAGCGTGCCACCATCGGCAACAACCAGACGATGGGTGTGGCGCTTCAGGCTTCGAATATCCGGGCCAAGGGCGGTATCCTGCATATCCTGCAGAACACACTACCCTATCGTTACAATATCTATGAGATTCTGCTGAACGATCCGCGTTACGACAGGATCGGGGCGCAGTTAAGCAGCTATGACAAGGATGAGTTCAATCCCACGCAGTCAGTAGAAGGCGGGATGGTGGACGGTGAGCAGATCTATGTCGACTCCGTGTTCATCGAGCGTAACCGTATGCTGGAGCACATCGGACTGATAGCCGACGAAGACTCCACCTATATGATGGTGGTGCCCACCAATGAGGAGTGGACACGCGTGTGGCAAGAGGCGATGGACCACTTCCGCTACGACAAGACCGTAGAGGACGGTGACTCGCTGCAGCGCTTCTGGGCTAACTACTCGCTGCTGAGTGATGCCATCTACAGCCGTAGCATCCAGGCCAGTCCTGAGGATTCACTCATCACCTATTACTACACCAGGCGTTATCCCCAGTACCATGTGTTCCACAAGCCCTTCGCGGCTGGGGGCATCCTCTATGGCTCGACAGCCACAGACTATAGCAACGGCACGCTCTACACCACTGACCGCTGGCCGTTCACACCGGAGATGACCTACAACCGTGAGCTGAAGACCGAGGGCGAGCATGTGGACCTGATGGTGGACTATGCCCAGTGCAGCTATACCACGCGTAAGCATGTTGCCGACAGCGTGTCGGAAAATGAATATCTGGTGATCACCCCGCGAACGGCCACGACCAACTGGACCATGACGTTCAAGGTGGAAAACACGCTGGCCGCAGACTATGATATCTGCGCGGTGATCCTGCCGGCCAATGTCTACAACCCGGATGCGCAGCTGAAACCCTGTAAGTTCCAGGTGGAGATCAACTATGTCGACGAGAACGGCCGTCAGCAGACCTACAATGCCGGTAATGAGAAGTTCACCAACGATCCCACACGGGTAGACACGGTGGTGGTGGCAGAGAACTTCAGGTTGCCCGTCTGCAACTACAACCAGACGAACATGAAGTTCACGGTGAAACTGAAGTGCAGCATCACCGCCCGTGAGACATCAGGCTACTCGCGCGAGATGTTCCTCGACTGCATCTATCTGCGTCCCAAAAACAACAAACAATAACAATAAACAATAGACATTACGATTATGGAAAAGAAATCATTGAAAAGGAACTTAGCCAGAACGATAACGGTTATTGGTTATTGGTTATTGGTTGTCGGAACAGCCATGGCTCAGGATACTAAAACGGTAAGTGGCGTTGTGACCGATGCTGCCACCGGACAGCCATTGGCCGGTGTGCTGGTGGAGGCATACGGCAACAACCGCATCACGGCACTGACCGACGAGCAAGGTACCTACGAGCTGAAAGTGCCTGAATACGTGAGCAGCGTCAGCATGCGCGTCGAGGGTTATCAGATCCTGCAGAAGGCCATCGGCCGACAGGCTGACAAGACCGACGGCAGGCTCTATCCCGCTACGTTCAGCGGGATATACAGTCAGACCACACAGTCATTTGCGAGCCGTAGCGCCTCGGATTTCGACAACACGGCCCAGGTGAGCATCGACCCGCTCATTGCCCAGCAGCTAGGTGCAGACATCCATTCGGTGACGCGCAGCGGCCAACTGGGCATCGGCAGCACCATGTTCATCGGCGGTCTTACCAGCCTGCAGGTCAACAGCCAGCCGCTGGTGGTGATCGACGGCGTGATTACCGATATGCAGTACAACCGCCAGATGCTGCACCAGGGATATTACAACAATATCCTGGCCAACCTGAACGTGAACGACATCGAAAGCGTGACGGTGCTTAAGAACGGTACGGCCATCTACGGTGCTAAGGCTGCGGGGGGCGTGATTCTGATCAAGACCAAGCGCAACAAGTCGATGGCAACGAAGATCGACGTGACCATCAACGGCCAGTACCAGCTCAAACCCCGTCTGCCGAAGATGATGAGTGGTGAGGACTATCGCCTCTATGCCACGGAGATGCTGAGCGAACTGACGGATAACCTGCAGAATCTGGAGTTTATCAACAGCGACCCCACCAACTACTATTATAATACCTATCACAACAATACCGACTGGACCGATCTGGTGTATCACAACACGTTCGTGACCAACTACGGTATCAACGTACAGGGTGGTGACGATGCTGCCAACTACAACCTGTCGGTGGGTTATTCCTTAGGTGATGCCACGCAGCGCGGCAACGATTTCTCACGCTTCAACATGCGACTGAACTCCGACATCAAGGTGTTCAAGGGGCTCGACGTCCGTTTCGACGCTGCCTACAGCGATGTCACCCGCGACCTGCGCGACGACGGTGTCAGTGCCGACCTGAGTGTCGGAACCGTTTCCGCACCGGGATTCCTCTCGCTCATCAAGTCGCCCTTCCTGTCGCCATACGCCTTCGACATCAACGGCAATCCCAGCCATTATCTGGCAGAGGCCGACAATTACCTCTACAAGGTGTTCAGCCAGGATGGCGAGATCTATGCCAATGCCGTCCGTCTGGCCAACCCCAAGGGCATCCTGTCGTTGGGCGACGGCGAGAACCGCAATCAGGCCGGTAACCGTATGATCACCTTCAGCGTGACACCCAAATATGAGTTCAACAGACATCTCTCCCTTTCCGAGCATTTCAACTTCTCGCTGGTCAATACCAACGAGAACTACTATCTGCCACTGGAGGGCACACCGCCCTTCCGTCTGATGGCCTCAAGCAATATCCAGGTGACAAACATGGCGCAGAGCCTTGCAGCCCGTCAGAACTCGATCATGAGCGACACCCGTCTCACCTGGGGTAACCGCTATGGTGCCCATAAGATCGACGTAATCGGCGGCATCCGCTATCAAAGCAGCAACTACAAGCTGACTGCCCAACGCGGTTTCGACACCGGTAACGACAAATACCCAAGCACAGGCAATGCCCGTAACTACCGTTCGACCTGGGGTGCCAACGACAAGACGCGCGACCTGACCTGGTATGCTCAGGCCGACTACAACTGGGCAGAGAAATACTATGTGGAGGCGGGCATCTCGGCAGAGACCAGTTCGCGCTTCGGTAAGGATGCCGACGGATTGAAGCTCGGCGGTGTGGTATGGGGTCTCTTCCCCAGCGTGAATGCCGCCTGGGTGGTCAGCAACGAGAAGTGGCTCGCCGACTTCAAGGGCATCGACTACCTGCGCCTGAACGTTGGCTTCGACGTCACCGGTAACGACGCTATCGACTATACAGCCTCGAAGACCTATTTTATTGCCAACAACATGCTGTCGCAGAAGGTCGACGGCAAGTCGATCGGTAATATCGGCAACACGTCGCTGGCTTGGGAGAGCACCAGCCGGCTGACTGCTGGTGTGGAGACCAATGTATTGAATAACCGCATCAACCTCCGCTTCAACTATTTCAAGGGATGGACCAAGAATCTGCTCACCCTGCGCCAACTGGCATGGACCAGCGGTCTGGCTGAGAGCTGGAGCAACGAGGGCAAACTCGAGAACGCCGGTTTCGAGGCCGGCATCGGTATCAAGGTGCTCAACCTGAAAGACCTGACCTGGGAGGTAGGCGCCACCGCCGGTCACTACACCAACGAAATCACTGCCCTGCCCGACAACAACAAGTCATTTGAGACCGAGGCTTACGGTGCTACCATCCTCTCACAGGTAGGCTCAGCAGTCGGTGTATTCTACGGTTATCAGACACAGGGCGTGTATGCCACTCAGGCCGAGGCTGACCGCGACGGCTACTATCTGGTGAACAGCCGCGATGAGCGTGAATACTTCAAAGCTGGTGACGTACGCTTCGTCGACAAGGACGGCAATGGTGTCATCAACGAGAACGACCGCTTCATCATTGGTGATCCCAATCCCGATATCTACGGTAATATCTACACCCGTCTCAACTGGAAGCACTGGGCGCTCGACGTGACCATGCGCTACTCATTGGGCAATGATGTCTATAACTACCAGCGCTCAGTGCTGGAGGGCGGTTCACGCTTCTATAACCAGACCACTGCCCTGTTGGCTCGCTGGTCCAGCGAAGGTCAGCAGACCGAGATTCCCCGAATCAGCTACGGCGATCCTATGGGTAATGCTCGTTTCAGCGACCGTTGGATTGAGGATGGCAGCTACTTGCGTCTGAGCAATGTCTCACTGAGCTACTATATTCCCATCCAGAGCACCTATCTGCAGGGAATCACCCTCTGGGGCGGTGCATATAACCTCTTCACACTCACCCACTACTTAGGAAGCGATCCCGACTGCGGTGTCAGTGGCAGCACCCTGCTCCAAGGCATTGACAGCGGCCTGCAGGCCATCGCCCCATCCTTCGCTTTCGGCGTGAAGATTAACTTGTAAGACATAGGAACGGATGATTATTTAGACATAAGAACATAAGAACATAAGAGAATTATGAATACGAAGACAACAAATAAGAAACCGGCTTGCCGCTTGCTACCGCAGGGACGCAAGAATTGGATGAGGATCTCAATGGCAGGTGTATTCTACTTACTCCTTCTCTCCTTCTCTCCTTTACTCCTCTTCTCTTCCTGCTCCGACCTCATGGATACCGATTCGGAACTCGTGGAGTTTGAGGAGGACAACAAACTGCAGTCTCCAACCGATAGTGTTTACAGTGTGATGGGCATCATCTACAAAATGCAGGCCGTAGCCGACCGTACCGTCCTGTTAGGCGAGTTGCGCAGCGACCTGACCACTACAACCGCTTATGCCTCTGCCGACCTGAAGGCCATCACCAATTTCCAGATCGACACCGACAATGCCTACAACCGCATCAGCGACTATTATGCCATCATCAACAACTGCAACTACTTCCTCACCCACATCAACAAGGATCTGGTGAAGAACGACCGCAAGGTGTTTGAGGCAGAATATGCTGTGGTCAAGGCCTTCCGCGCCTGGACTTACTTCCAGTTGGCACAGGTCTACGGTCAGGTGCCCCTCGTCACCGAGCCCCTGCTCACCGAGGAGGCCGCCCGCGAGGCCATGACCAGCAACATCAGCGACATAACCACTATCTGCAATTATTTCATCGACGACCTGATGCCCTACGTCGACACGAAGCTGCCGACCTACGGCCAGATCAACAACCAGAACTCGCAGAAGTATTTCATCCCCGTGCGCGCCCTGCTTGGCGACCTCTGCCTCTGGGCTGGCCGCTACCAGGAGGCAGCACAGTTCTACCACGACTTCCTCGCCATGCGTACGAAACCTGTGCCCACAAGTAGAAGTCAGACCTATTGGTGGAACGTCAGTGCCAAGGAATTCACCACGGTGACCTACTCACTCTCCTACGAAAGTTCCAAAGACGAGTGCCTCAGCTACATCCCGATGGAGAGCAACGAGTTCTACGGCATCAAGAGCGAACTGAGCAACATCTTCAACTCGACGGAGGTCAACCAGTACTACGCCCAGGTAGTGCCAGCCAACGGTCTGCGCCAGCTCTCGGCCAAACAGAACTTCTGTGCCACCTATACGAAGATCGATGGTACGCAGGACACCATCTACGTGCCGAAGGAGAACATGGAAAGTGAACTCTTCGGCGACCTGCGCTTCGCTACTGTCTGGCGGAAGAACATTTTGAGCCGCGAGCGTTTCTCGCGCCTGTCAAGCGACTACCAGACCATCATAAAGGTCAACACCGGCAGTGTGACACTCTATCGTGTCAACATTGTCTACCTGCGCTATGCCGAGGCCCTCAACCGCGCCGGTTATCCCCAATCGGCATTTGCCGTGCTGAAGTACGGTCTCTACGATGATATCATCAACAAGCAGATCGACGAGGCTGAGCGCACCGCCGCCCGCGATTTGATCAGTTTCGACAGAGACCTGTTTACTGTCAACAATACGCAGGGCGTCCACTCACGCGGTTCCGGCGATGCCAATTGCGACACGCTCTATGTGCTACCCCAGCCGACGTATGCCCTGGCTACACGTCAGGACACCGTCAACTACCAGATTCCGCTGGTGGAAGACCTGATTATCGATGAAATGGCTCTGGAGGGTGCCTTCGAAGGTTACCGCTTCTACGACCTGATGCGTGTGGCCCTGCGCCGTGGCGACCCCAGTTATCTGGCAGCGCCCATCGCCCGCCGCAACGGTGAGACCGACAACGCAATCTACCAGCTACTGATGGATCCCAAGAACTGGTACCTCCCCCAGCCCTAAATACCCTAAATAAAAGAATCCCCGCTCGGTTGAGCGGGGATTTTCATTTCAGTGCCTCCTTTCTGTCGTTATGGATATAGATTCCTTTCTTTGTCGGGCTGGTGATGCGGTGGCCGTTCAGGTCGTACCACAAGTCGGTGCCGTCGGCATCTGTGGTACGGATGTACCGGATACCCGTCGTCTCGCCGTCGATGCTGCCTATCAACAGGCGCACACCGCTTGACGATTCGATGTAGGCGCGGAACGGTGGGATTCTGGCTTTGGTGTTTTCTGTCGTCATCAGACTCCACTTGTTGTTTTTCTGCAGGATATACTTGCCAATGGCCTTGGCATTCGACAGACCGCTAAATGTGCCGGTGAACGTATAGCCATCAATAGTCTTACTGTTGATGTTCATCGAAGTCACCCTCACGTCTTTGCAGCTCACCTCGATAGCGTCGCTGCCGGTCACGGCAACGAGATATGGTGTGTTGGCTGCAGGCGCTGTCGTCACCTCCCTGAAGTTAACCGTCTCGCCGCTGATACCCTTCAGCGTGTAATACTTGACATTCGCGCCCGTCAACGGCTTGAAGGGCAGGCATACGGTATACAGGTTGGCTTCCTGTCCGCCAATCTGCACATCCCCACTGCCGGACTCGCTGCCAGGAGCTAACAGATCACGTGTATAGGTCAGTTTGACCAGAGCTGCGTCATCTGGCAACTCACTGGCGCTTCCCGTACCTTCCTTGAGGTTGACGAGGTAGCCTTCCCTCACCTCAACGATGTCGCCTTCAACGCCTTCGCCGCCCTCGTAAGCAATGGCCCTTGGCCAGTCCTCTTCCCACTCGTCTGCGTCAACTTCAGTATCTGCGTCAATGGTGAAACAATCATCGCTGATGCGATGACCGTTCACGACGAAAGTACATAAGTACCCCTCGCGGCTATTGTAGAGGGTTACCGTATCACCTGCGCTAAAAATATAATAAACGGTCTCGCCGATGGTGAAGGTACCGGTGTAGTTATCGCTGAGGGTAACGTATTCATTGGCAACGGTGACGGTGTAGCCGTCCAACGGCATCAGCATCATATCGCCGGAAGGCAGGTCGGTCGCGGCGCCGGGGGTTAAATAAGCGCTGGGGTTTTGCTCATAGGAGGTGTAGATTAGGAACCGCTTGGCAATAGTCACGTTACCTGCGAAGCCAACGACACGGATGCGGTCCACGTCGGTATTGTTCCAGCCGAGGGTAATGGTACCGGTACTGGTCATGGTGCCCATGCAAACCACTGCTCCGCCGTTGACGGTGATGTCGCCAGCGCTGATTTTGCCAATGTAATCACCGGTTTCTGCGTCGAAGTCAGCGGCACCCACTCCACCGCTATTGACGGTGAGGGTGCTGAAACCAGTGAGGTTTTGCGCCATGATTGAGCCGATGTTATCGATAGTGGCGCCGTCGGGCAATGGCTGGCCGTAGAAGGTGATGGCATGGCTGGCATTGTCAGCATCGGTGCCGTTAATATTGCCGTTAACAAGCATTTGAGAGCCGTTGGCCAGGATCATGCGTACATCGCCGGCGAGGGAAAGGTCGTGGGTGTAGAGCAGCATGCCCTGGGCAACGTACCACGTCTCTTCACCGCTCACGCCGAGCATCTCTTCCGTACCGTCGAGTATATAGACGGTGGGATGGCCTTCGGTGCCGGTGTTAAGGGAGCAGCCGTCACCATCGAGGTAGTCGATGTGTGTGTGTCCTTCACCCCCGTCACCAAGGTACGGTTTGTTGTCTAATGGTGTCTCCTGCGCTCGCGCCCCCGTTGCCGAGAGCATCATGAGCATCACCAAGCCAAGTGCTTTTGTCATCCATGCACCCGCTATCAACATTATTCCCTTTACCTGTATCATATTCGTTTCGTTTTATTGTTTCCGTTATTGCCGGCTGAGGCTTATAGTTATTCATCGCGCCGCAGAAACCCACAGCCTTTCAGGCTGCAAATATACAAATTATTCCCGAAACAAAACACATTCCTCCCATCTTTTTTTTCATCTATCACAGGGACTCTAATTCTGATACATAATATCGATGGAATAGTACTGGTTTTCTCTTTCTTTTTAACTGTTTTCTATTTTCTGCAGTTGTAAGTCGGATTTTTTCCTTAACCGGAAATAAAAATTGCCTTAACTGGTTTTATTTTTTCTCTTAACATATTTTAAAATTAGTCTTAACCACAAAAAATTTTCTGGTTAAGAGTTTTTGATTTTCTAGTTAAGAGTTTTCGAGTTTTTCGTTAAGAGTTTTTAAATTTCTGGTTAAGTGTTTTTTTCTTCCGTGTTAAGGTTTTCCGCGTTGGGTGTTAAGTCTTTTGTTTTTTCAGTTAATAAAAACTCCGTTCGTGTTCTAATTCGATCCTTTGCGTGCGAAGAATATATTTCGTTTGTGTTCTAATTCGAGCATGTGCGGGTTCAATCTTTTGTGAGGATGCCGGCGGTAGTGACGCGGATGCGGGTGGGCTTGCCGTTGTTATAGAAGGAGGCGGTAAAGCGGCCCTCTTCGTCGAGTCTGGCATTGGGATTCCAATAAAGCGTGCGGCGGTAGTCATGCAGGTCGTCGGGGAGCGGCTTATGGGAGTAGTCGGGATGGTAGAAGTCGTCAGGGGCATACATGCCGTCGAGGATGATGCGGCGGTCGCGGTAGGTATAGCGCTTGGCATCGTCAGGGATCAGCATATACTCGAGTGTGACGTCGGCCACGGTGCTCTGCATGGGCACAGGCCTGTCCTCATTGCGGAGCTCGAAGTCGGTGAAGAGTCGGATCTGGTCCTGACGGTTCAGCTTGAGGCGTTCGAAGACCCACATGTGGCTACGGAACTGCTCCATGACGGTTGGTCCCGGATCGTAGTTGCGATAGAACACGTAGGGTGTGAGATCCTGGTCGTTCAGCCGCGCCATCACCTGCAGGGCCCGGTCGCTGTTGTAGTTGCCCAGCAGCGCCATGCTCACCTGCATAGGGAACCTCTGCGGATCGAAGCGCCCGAACGAGAGACCGCGATCCGTGACAAGGTTATAGAGGTCGTAAGTATCGTAGACGTAAGCCGGTTTGGAATAGTCGATGGCCTGACGCCCGCGACGGCGTTTGGCCTGCACCTTCACCTCGCGGAGGGTCTGGTCCATCTTCGAGATGTGGGCAACGGTGTCGACCCATAGCGAATGGCTGGTCTCATCGCTGACCACCTCGGGCTGGTGACACTGGTAATAGTCGTATTTCTTGGCGAAGACAGGGAAGAAGAGGTCACGCTTCACGTAGAAGTCGGGCCATGCTGTTTCGTCGAGCATGCCCTTGTTCATGCGTTTCTTCCGTTTCTCCTCACTCAGGTCGCTGCGGTAGGCACGGAGGAAGAGGATGCCCTGACCGTAATAGGCGGGGATGTCGAAGACGAAGTGGCCATGCTCATCGGTCTCCATCTTCACGGTGGCGACTTCCTCGTTGAGCACGAGCTCGCCCTCGAGCGTGACACTCTTACCCAGACCCTTATGAATGATGCCGAAGAAAGGATCGAAGGCACTCTTGGCATCGCCGAGATCGGTGACATAGATGGCTGTGCCTACCTCTTCAAGTTCCAAGGTGCCATCTTGGGAACGCGACACCAGATCGTCGGGGGTCGTCGCCTCGTAGCGGTTCATGCCCTCGACCATCTCGTTGCCCTCCTCCTGATTGACGATAGAGGTAGACGTGTCGTTGGCCTCGGCAACGCTGGGCCGGTAGCCGAAGATGCCCATAGGCCAGTAACGCACTTCTTCAGGCTCTATCTCTTCGCGGTCGCCGACGGGATAGACACTGCCCTCGACGGTCATATACTGCTCAGGCTGGTAGCGGAGTGGCTCGCCGCTGGTGATCTCGGCGAAGTCGTAGCGGCGCCAGCCCTGTACCATCATCAGCAGGTCGAGGGCCTGACGGTGCTCGGCATCGTCGGCCTCGAAGTAATAGTCGGGATAGGCCACAAAACCCTTCAGTTCGCTGGAGAGCAGAAGGTCGGTAAGGATTGTGCCCGTGTCGTAGGTCAGTTCCTCATTAGCCCCGTCGCGCACGGAGATGGAGAGATGCTTCATGGTCGGTGGCGCCTGAAACTGCAGCGTGACCGCCTCGAAGGGCTGATACTCACTCTGCATACCGGTGACGGTGACAGGCTGCAGATCATAATCATGGTGATTGACAAAGAACAGGCGGTCGGCCAAAAGGCGACCGTCCTCGTCGAAGACGACGAGATCGTTGACACCTGTCGGAAGCAGCGAGGTGTCGAGTGTCACCTGTCCGCTGCCGGAGATGGTCTGGAAAGACTTCAGCACCCCTCGGCAAAGCACCGCCAAGGCATATTGACGGCCCTCTGGGAATCCCCGGAAATCGAGCTGGGCAATAAGAGCGCCGGAGGAATCAGAATTATCAGAGTACTCAGAGGAATCGGAATTATCCGACAGCTGCAGGGCGCAGCCGGCGGATTCAGCCTTCGGCAAATCGAAACGGTAATCCTTGCCATGATAGGTAAAGCGGGCCCTGAGACGGCCATCCTGCGGCACATCGACCGTGAAGACGCCACGACCCTGATGCGTGGTGCGGATGCGGAGGCTGTCGCTCCTGTCACCCAGCCGAACTGCGCCCTCGATATCAACCTGTTCACCCTCCTCGTTGTGTACCTCGAAAGCCACACGGCAACGCGTTCCTGCCACCAGGTGACCACCTTCGGGGTAGAAATTCACCTGCAGGTTTTCCTTCAGTTCTTTCTCGATGCGCGTCTTCGGACGGTTGACGATGTATTTCTGGGCATAGTCGCCTGCAGAGTCGGGGCGTTCGTAGACCGGCACCACGCGGCTATAGACCGTTCCGAACTGGCGGAAGAAGTCGCGGGCCATTTCCCGATTATAGAAATACTCACGGTCCTTGCGACCATAGTCATGTTCCGTCACGCAGAAGTTAAGCATCCACCGCGTGTAGGCCCGCAGTTCATAATAACCGGAATAGAGCGAGTCCTTCAGGGCAAAGTTACCGTCGCCATAACCGTCGGGCGACACGATGATGCCCTGCCGCTCCACCACCAGGCCATCGGGCGAAAGCAGCTCCACATAGAGGATATGGCTCAGGTCGGTAAAGGCCAGGTTGTCGGCACGCACCACATAGGACTTATACCAGATGGTATCGCCCTTGTAATAGCAATTATTGTCGAGGTGCAGATAGACCTTTTCCTGTACCGGTGCCTGCTCAAGCATCTGGCGGATGCTGTCGAAACGGGACTGCGAAAAAACGCTCGCCGGACATATCAGCCCGACGAGCAGTATCAATACCGCCGTAATAGTTAATGGTCTTTGATGATTCACGGTGCAAAGAAACGACTTTTTTCGCAAATAACCAAAGGATTTTCCCTAAAATGTGGCGGAACTATTCCTTATTTACTATTCATTCACAAATACCAGTCCGCCGTTTTCGGGGATGGTAACGGCAACGGGCTTCTTTCCGATTTTCATCGGCTTGGCGCTGCCGTTGAGCGCGGCATCGTCGGTATAGGCGGTGACGGTGGAGCCTTTCGCAAAGAACGGGCTGAGGTCGATCTTGGTCTTCAAGGGTTCCTTCTGGGCACTGATGCCGGCGACAAACCACTTCTGACCAGCGCGACGGGCAATGATGGCATATTTGCCGGGATAGCCGTCGATGAAGCGCACCTCATCCCAAAGCGTGGGCACATCCTTCATGAACTGAACTGCCCATTCAGGGGCATCGGTCAGGTTGTTGGGTGCCATCGCGAAGTGCTGTACACTCGACTGGAAGAGCACGGCAGTGGCCAGGGCCAAGACATCGCTGGTGCGACGGGTGGTGCCGTGCTGGTTGTCGGCATTGTAATGCTTGTTCAGGGTAGAGCCGCCGAAATCCATCGAGCCCACGGCGTTGCGAATGAAGGTGTGGATGCAGGCATTCGTAGCCTCCGCATCGCAGGCACCCTGTCCGAAGTGCAGGTTCTCAGAAGCAAGTACAGCCTCCGAAGCCACGTAGTTGGGATACATACGCTCCCACCCTCTCGGCAACGTACAGCCGTGGAAGATACACTGCAGGCCGAACTCGTTGGCATCGGTGAGGATATCCTCATAGAGCTGCATCACGGGCTGCTTGTCGCCACCGAAGAAGTCGACCTTGATGCCGAGGATGCCGTTCTTCTGCATCCAGGCCATTTCCTTGCGACGGGCAGGCGACTTGTCCATCTTATCCTTGGGCGACTGCGGGGCATCGTTCCAGACACCGTTGGAGTTATACCAGAGGAAGAGACCCACGCCCTTCGACCGGGCATAGCGTGACAGTTCCTCCATCTTCTCGTAACCGATCTGCTTGTCCCAAAGGGCATCGACCAGCACGGAACGCCATCCCATGGCAGCGGAGAAGTCGATGTAGCGCTTCTGCTCATCGAAATTACAGCTGGAGTCCATGCCGATGATCCACGACCATGAGCCCTTGCCATAGGTATAGTCCTTGGAAGCCTGGTATTTGGGCTGCACGAGGTCGTTGGCGACGGTGCTTTCAACAATATTCTTCAGCGAGGTGCCCAGGGTGATGGTACGCCAGGGCGTCTCGTAGGGCAGGCTGACAGCAGCAGAGGTGCTGCCATGACCGTTGAGTTCGCCGGGCTGCGGGAAACCGATCTTATAATTCGCACCACCCGCGTTCAGAAGGCGACAACCCACATACGTGCCATCGGTACCCGTTTCAGAGATGAGCACCCACCCCTGCCCTGTTTGTTGCTGTGGCACAGCAACAGACGGCACTTTGAAGAGGCAGGGGAACGAGTAGCCCTCGCCATAGCCGTTCTTGCCCATCGCATCATCGAGCGAATAGCCAGTTTCGTAACTGGGTGAGGTACGTGCAAAGCCACCCATCGGCTTCGACTGCGGACAGAGGAAGGTTGTTGTTCCCTCAGGGAACACAAAACCTGAAGCCTCATCGGTGATGACGGCGACTAACGTCTCTCCACCACGGGCACGACGCGGATACAGCTTATAACGGAAAGCCACATCGCGGTTGCTGACGCGGAAGATGACATCGAGGACCTGACGGCCGTTCTGTTCGAACTGACACACAGCCTCGGTAGCCTCGTAGGCAATCTGACGCTGCTTGGTGGTCTTGAGCGTATAGGTATCGCTGACCGTACGCACCTGACAATCCTTCATGGTCAGGTTCTGGAACAGTTCACCGATATTCGTGTACAGTCCGAGCGGTGAGGGGTTCAGGAATACCGTGCCTCCCAAGCTGACCTGATAGACGGGCTTACCGCCCTCATCGTTCACTGCGACGACCAAGTTGCCGTCGGGACTTGCAAATTGTTTCTCAGTAGCCATCGCGCTGCCGCATACTACCGTTGATAATGCCATCAGAATGGCAATCCGTAAATGTTTCATATCTTTATACCTTGTTTATATTATCTGAATATCTTGCGGGTGGTGCCATCAGCGGAGCGGAGAATCAGCACCCCTCTTGCCTCGCTGCCGACGCGACGGCCATGCAGATCGTAGAGACCCTCGGCCTGTATATGGCGATTCACATGGACGATGCCCGACGGCGTGAGGTTCCTGATACGGCACTCAGCCAATAGGAACTCCTGCATGCCACTGCCTACTTCCTTGAACTGGATGATGTAATTACCCTTCGTTTGGACCTCGAACGGCAGGGTGACACGCTCTGCCGACGAGATGTCGCCGCTGAAGTTGCCATTGATATTCGGCTTTGCCGTCAGCGTTTCCGACGACTTGATGGCAGTACCGCTACTATTGAGAATCTTAGCCTGATAAGTCGGCGTACCCTTCCAGGCCGCCATAACAAAGACCAATTCATAGTTGCCAGGTTCCAAAGTCAGGCGATAATTATTCAGACGGCCGTACTCTGCACTGGTGGTACGCCAATAGAGGGCCTTGCCCTGATAGCCCACCAGACCGGCAAAGGTACGCGGGCCACTGCCGTTCTGGGCGGGGTAGTTGCGGACATCTGAGCCATCGGTGGTACGCCAGCCTACGGGCAGACCGCCATTCGCCACATTGGTGTAATCCAGTTCGTAGGTTGCCAGCATGTCATAGAACAAGGGCTGGATAGTGACATTCTCATCGGGCATGGCGAACGACGTTTCGTTAGAGCCATTCTCGAAAGGTATGGTCTTGCCCTGGGTAAAGAAGACAGAGTTGACGACGCGCAACGACTTGACGCCATAGCCCTCATCAGGGATGATGGTGAGATGCACCGTCTCACCAGCTGCAGCAGAGTCAACATCGGCCTCAACCCGTCCGAACTCAGCCTCACGCACCAGTACCTTGTATTTCTCATTCGGTGTGCCCACAGGCTCGTAGGTCACCTGGTCGATGGTCATCTTGATGGCACCTGAATTCTGCAGTATCAGCGTGTTGTCACCAGCCGTCAGGGTGGCTGTGACCACAGCCTCGCGCCAATCGTTCTTGGCCACTTTCTCAAAGGCCATCTCCTGAGCAGCACCGTTAACGGTGACTTTCATGTTGCCTGCCTTGCTGCTATTGCAATAACGCACAATGATATTGTAGTCGCCTCCCTCGGTCAACTTCAACTGATGGCGCAGCGCACTACTGGTACTGGCCTGCGTCTCAATATAACCCAAGCCGGCAAAGTCGGAATAATCCTGTGCCCACCAGCCCGAGTTGGTGAGCGAGCAGGTGGCGCTCTTACGGTCCATATTCTCGGCCTCAATGGTGATGGGGCCCTTGAAAGGCTCTGGTTGCCTGGGCTGTTCCAAAACTCCGGCGGGCAGAAGATCGGTCAGACGATCCATGCCGGCTCCTGTACAGTCAATTCTCAAGTCGACCGGTCCCATGTGCTTGACGGTGATGGTATAGGTCTGCGTCGCCTCATCGTAAGTCTCGGCAGATATACTGGCCGAATAGCCGGAGGCACCCGTAGAGTGCTTGGTCAGCGTGCAGGAAGGTTGGGCAGTCACACCTGTCAGGGTGATAATGTCGTTCTGGGCAGCTATGGAATCACTGCGATAATTGTTCAGATAGAAGTCGATATGGTCGGCATACTCGCGGATAATGCCGCTGGAAAGCTTGCCATACTTCAGTTTCAGCGTATCGCAGGTGTTATACTGCAAAGGAATATCGGCCGAGGCCGTCTTTTTAGAATTAAAATAGGTATACGGGGTATAGGTCACCAACTGGTTGCGGTAGCGGTTGACATACAGATCGCCCTTCGACACCTCTGGATAGAGTTCATCAAACTCCTTCACCTTCTTTGAAGAGGCAGTAGCAGATGTTCCCCATCGCGAGCTGTACTTGGACTTGTTCACCTGGACAGGGATGGTCTTTGCGGCAGCATCGTAGAGCCCTGTCACCATAGGAATAGCCCCATAGCGGCCCGTAGACTTGAAATAGCAGAGGTTATTCTCCCATTGTCCGTTGCCGGGATTACCAGGATCGGTCTGCTTATACAGACCATCATAGAGATTATCCCACACACGGAAGTCGTCGCTGGTGTCGTGGACGATGACGACCTTCGTCTTCTCCACTACCTCCTCGCGCGAGGGGATATACATCGTGCCGTCGAGAATCTTACGCCACATATCAAGCCAGATGCCCTTGAAGTTGGCAAAGGTGCCCCAGTTTCGGCGGGTATATCCATCGACCTGCGAATCACTCAGGTTTTGGAAATCTTCTGTCCAGATGAGTTCCGGTCCGTCCCATACTGCACCACCGTTGACGCAGGTTTGCTCCATCACCGTACCGATGCCTGCACTGCCAGGATACTTCTTGCCATGCTTATCGCCCAACAGCTTTGACAGCATGTCGTTCCATCCACAATTGTCGTAACGTACGCCATAATTTTTCGTCAGACCTGAGACAAACGGTCCCCAGCAGACACTTTCATTATTATAAAAACTACTACAATGAGTGTACTTATAGAGAAAGAGAATGGCCTCAGGATATTTCTTGCAAGCCTCAAGGAATCGCGGTTCCAGTTTCAGTTCAGCAATGGGGTCGGTATTGAAATGATAGATACCGCCACACCAGCTAACCGTGAGGAAACCGCCATACTTATGCGACATCTCCACCAGATTGGCAAACAAGGCCCAACGCGAGGAGGTCGTCATCGAGCCTTCATCACCGGCATCGCCGAAGCCCCAGAACTGTTCCGCATAGTTCCAGCCGAGGAAGTTGGGATAGGTCTTGAAAAAGTATTCGAAGGTCTCCAGATCGTTGTCCTGAATATGGGTGTGTCCGCCAGATGCCGGCTGACACGAGAACCACATGCCGTTCTGCTGGCAAACCGATGCCCACGACTTATAGGTTCGCACGGCATTACGGGGCATGCGATACATGTTCGTCAACGTGTCATACTGGCACGACAGCGAGAGGTTCATGCAGACGTAAGGCTTAATATCCTCAGGAATAAGATTGATGATCTTCTGCGGATCAGCAGAGTTCCACACATCGATATGGACCAGCCACAACGGATGTTGGTTGTCGATAGGGCGACGCTGCTGAGCCATCATACTATTGAAAGCCGACAGTAACATCAGCAGCAATACAGATAAAAGGAATTTCTTTTTCATCGTTTCTTTTCGTTTTATTTCCATTTGGCTGCAAAGTTACGACTTTATTATCATATTATCTTTGCTTTTTGTTTCAGAGGTTTTAAAAAAGGTTTCAATATATACAAAAAACCCGGGCTTTCACAAGTCCGGGCTTTTACCAAAACAATGTAAAGTTCTAAATGGTTCATGGCAATTAAACTATACAAGGCTTTTCCAAACTAACTACTAACTATATAACTAACCTAAAAAACTGTCATCTTTATAAATTTTCGGTGCAAAATTACACAATTTATCCCTAACAGACTCTATTTTATGCATCATAAACTTAACAAAATGTATCATTTATTTGGAAGTTACAAAAAAATAGCCTATCTTTGCACAGAATTTGACACAAAAGGTCATTTTCCTGAACAATGTTACGAAAGTATACTACTATATTACTGACCATATATGTGCTAACTGTGTTTGCACAAACAGGCAAGTTGTTTGATGCCGACCAACAACTATCCAGCAGTTTTACGAGCCAGGTGTATCTGGACCATGACGGCTTTATATGGGTTGCCACCCGTAATGGCCTGAACAAATACGACGGTTACAAGTTCCATATATTAAAAAAGGAACAGGAAATAGAGAACGGCATGGCCAGCAACTATGTGAACTGCATGACACAAGATCAGAGCGGGCTGTTCTACATGGGCATGTATGGTGCCTTTCAGACCTACGATGGCGACCATTTCTCTGATATAGAAGTTACAGATCTCGACGGAAACGTTGTACCATGTTACATGACCTGCTTCCTGCTCCGAAAAAACGGTGATATTCTGGCCGGTACTTCCGGTCATGGTCTTTTGAAAGTGACAGACCGGAGTCATGCACGGCAAGAGGGAGGTCCATTTAAAGACATCCACACCATCAATGCCATAGAAGAAGACAGGCAAGGGCATGTCTGGCTTGCTACCGGTGATCAGGGATTGCTGGAATATGACGGGAAGAACGCCAAGCATTATTTCAGCTCAGAAGCAGAACGGACGACGATTCGCAGACTCGGTCAGGACAATGACGGCAATCTCTACGTAGGAACGTCGAATCAAGGTGTATTTATACGTCCTGCGAAAGGCGGTGACTTCCGACATATCGACGTAACGGGCCACAAGCATATTTCTGCGATCTACTGTCGCCGCGACGGCAGGATGATGTTCGGCTACGACGGCATGGGTCTGGCCATCTATGATCCCCAAAGTGGCAAGTTGGACGACAATCCGTACTTCTGTCCCGACGTTGACCTGAGCATGAGCAAAGTCTACTCCATCGTCGAAGATGCCGGTGGTAACGTATGGCTGGGACTGCTACAGAAAGGCATCTTCATGCAACCCCGACAGATCTCGGAATTCAATTATATGGGCTATAAGCTCGACAAGCAGAATCATATCGGTCAGGCTTGCGTTATCAGCACCCTTATCGACAGGAAGGGACGCTGCTGGATCGGCACCGACAAAGACGGTCTGTACTGTCTGGATTCCGACCAACGCCTACTCAAGCATTTCAAGGATAATTTCCCGGGCTCCGTCATGAGTATCGGCGAGGATCTGAACGGACGGATATGGGTAGGCAGCTATGGTGAGGGCTTTGGCTATATCGATGCCGACGGCAAGAGTTATCACAAATATCCCCAGCATCCGACGATCAGTGTTTTCGGTATCGCTGTCTCAAAGACAGGGGAGCTCTGGCTGGCTACTATGGGTCAGGGGTTGCTGAGGATCAACCTCAATACGAACCAACAAAAAAACTATGTCACTGATGTGAAGGCAGAAAACGACCGGAGTCAGAACTGCCTTGTCAACGACTATATCTCCACCCTGTCGTTCTCGGCTGACGGGAAACGCATCTATGTTGCAACGACGATGGGTGTGTGTTGCATGGATATAGAGAAGGAGAACTGGACGAGCGTTTTTGGAAAGAACTGTCTCAATTACGGAACGCCCACCCGTGTGGCCAAAGAATATGACGGTCAACTATGGATTGGCACCAACGATGGTCTATATTGTTACGACCTGAACAGGAAAGAACTGGAACACTATACGACGGAGAAAGGACTGGCAGACAATGGCATCGCCTCGATTGAACAGGACATGCAGGGGGTGCTATGGATAGCCACTGACCACGGTCTGTGCAGTCTGGCACCAAAGACAGGACAGGCGAGGAGTTATTTCGTAGACAACGGCCTGCAATCAAATGAGTTCTCTGACGGTGCATCTTCTTCACTTGTCGGTCCCCAACGCAGTCTGATGCTCTTCGGCGGTGTCGGCGGTATTACCTGGTTCCACCCCGAACTAATCCAACAGACGAAATGGGAGGCCAAGGTCAGACTCGTGTCATTCCTCGTCAATGGCGTGCCCATCAGCAGCTCCTCAAAATCGGATGGCTATCAGATCTGCGACACAACCGTTATTGCAGCTAACCGTTTCCAGTTAGCCTCACACGACAACAACTTCACCATCCAGTTCTCGACGCTTACCTATGACAACCCAGAACACATATCTTATTTATATAGTATAAATGGTGAGGAATACAACCGTCTTCAGCCGGGTGTAAACGAAATCACCTTCACCCATCTGCCCCCTGGCACATACCGCTTCAGGGTCAAGGCCCTACGCAACGGCCAGTCGACACCCGAGAAAGAGTTTACCGTCATCATCTACAGTCCGTGGTATCGCTCTGCCTGGGCCTATTTCCTGTACCTGCTGATCATTGGTGCCTTTATCTGGCAGTTAGTGGTGAACCGTCGCAGGAAGGAGAAAGACCGTCTGCGCATTCAGGAGCATATCCATGCCGAAGAGATGGGAGAAGCCAAACTGAGATTCTTCATGAACATCAGCCATGAGATACGGACCCCGATGACCCTCATCATCACCCCGCTCCTCTCGCTGATGAAACAGGACAAAGACCCGCAGCGTCACAATGTCTATCTGACCATCAAGCGTAATGCAGAACGGATCCTCAACCTGATTAACCAGATGATGGACCTTCGTAAGATCGACAAGGGTATGATGCAGATGCGAATGCAGGAAACAAACCTGATAGCCTTCACCGAGGACATACACAACATGTTCAAGCACCAAGCGGAATCGAAACAGATTACACTCAATTTCGAACACGACGCCGACCGCCTGCCTGTATGGATTGACAGAAAGAACTTCGACAAGGTGATCTTCAACATCCTCTCGAATGCCTTCAAGTTCACGCCGACTGGCGGAAAGATTGACATCAAGGTTACCCATGACCACCAGAATGCCTTCATTGCTATCAGCGATAACGGTGAAAAGATACCCGAGGACAAATTAGACCGCATTTTTGAGCGTTTCTATCAGACGCCTTCCAGCACCAACGACCGCAACTTCGGTACTGGCATCGGCCTCGACCTGACCCGCTCGCTGGTAGAACTCCATTATGGTGCCATCAAAGCACGTAATCTGGAACAAGGCTGTGAGTTTGTGGTTAGCATACCTCTGGGACATGCCCACTTGAGACCTGAGGAAATGATTGAGGAGAAGGACAATATAGCCACCAATCTGACAGACATGATGGAGACGGAAGACCTGCCCCCCATAGAATTACAACCTGACAAACGCCTGCAGCAACGTGCTGCCATCATCATCGCTGAAGATGATGACGAAATACGTGACTACCTGACGAAGGAACTCTCGGAAGACTATGACATACATAGCTGCACCAACGGCCGGGAGGCTCTTGCTGAGGTGTACCGCGCCCATCCGGATATTATCATCAGCGACGTGATGATGCCGGAAATGGACGGTAACACGCTATGTACCCAACTCAAGTTGAACCCACAGACCAACCACCTGCCCGTGATTCTGCTGACAGCCAAGAACCGTGACGAAGACAAGTTGGAAGGCCTGGAAACGGGAGCCGATGCCTATATCGTCAAACCGTTCAACATGGACATCCTGCGCCGGACGATTGCCAACCTGATCAATGCCCGCACCCTTCTGCGCCAGAAGTATGGTCGCACAGAACAACTGGAAGGCCAGATGGAGGAGGTGAAAGTCAAATCGCCCGACGAGAAGCTGCTGGACCGCATCATGAATACCATCAACAAACAGTTGAACAACTCAGATCTCAGTGTGGATATGATTGCCGATGAGGTAGGTATCAGCCGCGTCCACCTGCACCGCAAGATGAAAGAACTGACAGGACAGACACCACACGACTTCATCCGCACGCTGAGACTAAAACAGGCCGCCAACTTGTTGACGACCCAGAATATGAATATCACCGAAGTGGTCTATGCCTGCGGCTTCTCCAATCCGACTTCTTTCTCAACTCTCTTCAAGAGCGTCTACGGCATGTCACCGCGCGAATACATGAAAGAGCATCATAAGTAGAAGTCTCAGAATACCACATTGATATTATCATCCCAATCGGCATCAACGGATATAGTAATAAAAACCGACTGGGCAGAACTCGACCCGTCGAACAGACTGCCCCGGCAGATGGTGATGCAATTCCGCTTCACAGGCACTTGACTGATCTCCTTTTCCGTCAGACTATGGATCTTTCCATCGTCTTCAATATAATAGGTGCTCAATTGGATGTCGAGCAGATCGTCGTCTGAGCTTGGAATCATATAGAACTCATACTGGTCGGCATCAGGATCCACATCGAGCTTAACCGTCTGGGAAGCGTTCGTACTGCCATAACCCGTCAGCCCGTCGAATGTGCCTTTGCTTCCCCTGTACGAGAATATCATCTGATTCATATCCGCAGGCTTGTTATCAGTCGGAATGAATCTTAGCATCGACACAATTCGTTTCAGCCTCAGGTTCAGTTCGATTTCATCTTCTCCCACCTCAAACTCTTCACAACACCAGAACGTATCACCGAGATTATTACCAGAGATACTCACTTTTTCATAGGCGCTGAAACTCGGATTCGACGAGGCGCTATGTCCCACGACCACGAGAACATACCGGCCTTCGCCCAAAGAGAACGAAGCGGTACCGAAGTTCGACTCTTCCTGCTTCTGATTAACATAACTTACACGAATCCCCTCTTCATTATAAATATGAAAACAAAGCCGTGTACACACACTTCCCACTTCGGCACGGGTCCGGGCATCAAAGGGGGTCTGTTCAAACTGGGTCACCCTCAAGACAACGTTCCCTTTTTCACCATTCTCAGACTTGGCACTCTCAGAGAGTGTCATTTTCTCACACGACGACACGACGGCCGCCATCAACATCAACGCCAATACGTTGTAATGCAATTTGCTTTTCATATTATTTATTTTAAAAGTTAACGTCCTCCCCCCGTGGGAAAACTTTGTGGAGCTGGAGGCAGCCTAACTATTTTCTGCAATTTCATGTAATTGCGTGTAAAGCCGAAGCCACCACCATTTCTTTTTGGCAAAATTACTTCAAATTTGGCAGACTTTTGTCAAATTCGCTTATTATTTAAGTTTTGTTAGCATTTGCATAAAAAAATGAACCCTTTAACTTTGCAGATGTTCTTGGGGACGCTTGTCATTGTGAGATGAAAAAGCCGTATGGTTCTATTCCCACTCACTGACATCTGACAATCTCACTTGGTGTCAAAATAGCAGTTTCTGAGGAATGCGATCTACAGGACATTTTGGGACAACAAAACCAATCGTTCTAAATAGCAGGAGCCCTTTGGGGACGCTATTTGGGGACGCTACAAGGCTGTCTGGGGACGGGGACGCAAATTCTATGGAAAGAATATTGGGGACGCAAAATGCAGATTAACATCCTTAAACTACGATGGATATATCTGAACCCTACCATCTTAACTTTTTTTTCAACGAAAATGCGGTCTTTTCCCATTCAAAACTCCAAAATTGTCATGAAAGTGGACTGCAAGAGGAGTGACTGGAATTTGTGTAAAACAAGAGTCCCCAAGCTTAATATACATTATTATAATAATAACAACTAAAATTCAAGTAAAGATGAGTAATCAAGTTGATGTAAAATTCAGATTGAAGCAAAGGAAGGCTAAAGGTTCACAATCAGGGAACCTGACTACAGAGAATGTACTCATAACCATGAGAGTGACATATCTCTCTATGCGCCTTGAATTCTCAACAGGGTATCATATTGATGCCCTTCGCTGGGATCAGAACTCAGAACGTGCCATAGGGCCTAATCGTAACGGTCAGTCTGCCGACGAGATTAATGGCGGCATCATGAGATTGGCCAGGAATGTCAGGGACGCAGCTAAGATGTTTGAGGAGATGGAGAAGGTTCCGACTCAGGTAGAATTCAGAGAGACTTTTGAGAAGATTAGAGGTGAAGAACAGCAGCATATCTCCACCAGCAAGCAGGATAATGATACCATAAAATCGTCTTCTGAGAATCAGGACAATACGATGTCAAAACAGGACAACATCAATTCAAAACAAAGAATTAACAAAAATTACGAAACCAAGTCAAAGGCCGAAATTAATAAATCTTTGGGGTTCTTCGAAGTGTTCCATGAATTCGAAAGATGCAACAGTCGATTACATGATTGGACCGAGTCAACCTTTAAGAAGTATCATACACTCCGAAACAATCTGGTAGAAATGCGAGACTACAAAAGAAAAGCAGGGCTTAAGTTCTTTGATTTCACATTTGAGTACTTCGACGAATATGGTCTGCAGGATTACATTGACTTTCTGAGGAACAACAAGAACTATATGAATTCAAGTGTAACCAAGAACCTCTCGCTAATCAAGGTCGTCATCAGATGGGCATATAGGAGAGGCTTCCATAACAACAACAAGTTTGAGACATTCAAGCCCAAGATGAAGACGACACAAAAGAAGATTGTATTTCTCACTAAGGCAGAACTGGATATGATTGAGAACGCCGACTTACCAGAAACAAAGTTGTATCTCTATCGCGTCCGTGATGTATTCCTGTTCCAATGCTATTCTGGTCTGCGCTATTCGGATGTTGCCAATCTTAAACGTTGTGATGTACACGATGACTTTTTTGAAATCACGACAATCAAGACATGTGACAGCCTGAGAATCGAGTTAAACAAGCATACCAAAGCGATTCTTGACAAATACAAGATGTTTGATTTCCCAAAAGGGAAAGCTCTTCCGGTCATAAGCAATCAAAGAATGAACGAATATGTACATGAGTTATGCGAAGAAGCAAAGATCGACGAACCTGTAAGACAAACTTACTATAAGGGGAATGAACGTATTGACGTTGTTCTTCCAAAGCATAAGCTTGTCGGCACCCACACTGGCAGAAGGACGTTTATTTGTAACGCATTAGGAATGGGCATTCCTCCACAGGTAGTCATGAAGTGGACTGGCCATAGTGGATACAAGGCAATGAGTCCCTATATTGACGTAGCAGATGAAATGAAAGCAGAACAGATGAGGAAATTCAATGAGTTCCTATAAACAGGCTTTGGAGGCTGATTCTTCCTACGTACACTTGGAGGAGTCGGCTTCCATGCCTATATTTGTGACAACGAAAAACTTGTTGTATCACAAAATCGAAATCAAAATGGGAACAAAGGTAATTGTTAAGTTCAGGATTAAGCCCAGGCGGGCCAATGCCCCCACAACAGGAAAGAGTAAGTCATCAACAGAGAATCTGCTGATTACCATGCGAGTGACGTATGGAGCATTGAGAATGGAGTTCTCCACCGGTTATAATATCGATACCGGGAAATGGGATGCCATGGAAGGACGATCCATCGGTAAAGACGAGTCAGACGAAAAAATCAATGACGGTCTCATGCAGATGGTGTCTCATGTCCACAATACGGTGGACTATTTCAGGGTAAAGGAGATTGAGCCTACTCAGAACCAGTTCAAGGAAACATTTCAAAAGTTCAGGGATGGAACCTTCCTACCTCCCAGACAGCAACGGTTCAAGCCCGTCAATAACTATCTCAACTTCTGGGACGTGTACCAGGAATACATCATTTCCAACAGCAAGCAGAAGCAATGGACGCCAAG
>JAFZCU010000222.1 GCA_017556145.1 Prevotella sp.
ATTGACTGCAGGTGCTGTACTGTTGGCACGAGGCATCCAATCATTGTTCAAGAAATCCTCAAATACTGTTGGCATCCAACTGTTCTGAAACATTACTGGTAACATAATCAATACCTCCTAGTTATACTTTTAGTTTAACGTTTGTTCTGATCGCCTCGGCCTATTGGCGTCGGCTTTCACCAAGCTAAGTACAACTTTCGTGCCGATTGTCAAAATGGCACTCGAAGATAGTCAAATTGGCAAGGATTTTAAACCTAGATAAACATTGCTGCCAATTATTTAAACTCCTTTTGATTATCCAATATCGCTTGTCAATTGAAAGGCTCACTAACGGCTTGAAAAACTCAAATTAATTTGGTTTTGTGCTCAACTTTTTGTATCTTTGCACCCGTGAATAATAAACTATAAGCCAAATCGTTATGAGAAAAAGCATTTTGATGATTGCCGCAGTGATGATGCTTATGGCATGCGGAGGGCAAAACAAGAAAGGGACGTCGGATGTAGACAGTACTCAGGTATTTGAAGTACCCAACACGCTGAACACGGTGGAGGCCGTCGTCAAACAGGTGAATGCCGTCTATGCCTACTGGAACAAGCAAAGAGAGCACTATGATGAAAATACACCCTCTGTCGATGAGCGTTTCGGCACCAAGGAGTGGCTGCAGGTGCGTGAGGATGCATGGGCGGCCGACAGAGACTGTGAATGCGGAGGCTTCTTTGACTTTGGCGACGAAGGCCCGCTGGATCCTTGGACATACGATTGTTATGAGGGTTATGTGAGTGCCAACGATATTGAAGCGAAGATTCTGTCCAACGGCACGGCAGATGTAAAGTTTCTGGTGAAGGATGCCGTCACCACTAAGGGCATCCCAATGCGCTGGCAGATGCGCGTGGAGGATGGTGAGTGGCGTGTGGCCAACATCATCTTCGAGAACGATGGCGGTATCGACCTTCTTGCGAGCCTCAGAGACTATGGCAGGGAGTTTAAAGATAAGGAAGCCGTCAGGGCTTTCGTGGAGAAATTCTATAAAGAATGGGATGGGGAGGATATACTTGACTATAGCTATCCGAAACAGCACATTACCCCCAGTCTCCTGAAGTATCTGGCCGATGCCTACGACTTTGATTGTGAGGGAGAGTGCCTGGCTACATGGAAGTTCTTCTATGAGGGCGGCGGCGATGTCGGTGAGTTGAAATCACGCCAGATCACGGCTCGTGATGCGAACCACGTTCTTGTTGAAAACAAATATGACAACTACGAGTATGACGTGCTTCTGAAGGTGATTAAGGATGGCGATGCCTTCAAGATCGACAGCCTGGAGCAAGAAAGATCCGAGTATACACATTTATATATTTAGACAAGAGATTATGAAGAAAGTACTGTTTTCTATTGCCATTGTGGCCGTAATAGCAACAATGGCTTCGTGCGGCAGCAAGACAGCCAAGGGCGGTGACAATGACTCGACGGCAGTAACCGACAGCGTTGTTGCCACTGCTCCTGTTGAGTTATGGTCTGAAGAGGCCGTGGAGGCTCAGATCAGGAAGATGTACGACCGTCTGAACGAGATGGGCAGTAAAGGTGAGATTGACATCGCTAAGCTGGAAGACGAGTTCTGCAGCGGCTTCTACCTCAATCTGCGCAATGCCATCCATGAAGCCATAAAGGATGCTACTGGCGACGACCAGATGTTTTTCGGCGATGAGGAGGGCTATCGTTTCCTGGCCGGTATGTCAACGCCGATGGAGATAGACGAGATAAAGGTGGATCTGTTAACAGGCGATATGGCTCAGGCACAGGTGAGATTCAAAGGTGCTGACGAGGAGAACGGCTTTATGCGCCTGGAGCTGGACTTGGAAAACGGTGTTTGGCGCGTGAAGAACTTTGACCAGCCGGAGGCATTCGGTTCTGGCGGCATTCTGAAAATGATGTTAGACTTTGCCCTTGAGCATGGTATCAAATACATAGGACCAGAACCTGCCAAGGGTGCACCAGCCGCTGAAGAGTGGGAAGTCAGTGTGCGCATCTACGATGAGGTGATGTATGAGGGTATCATCCGCGATGCCAACGGCAATGCCATCATGCTGATAGGCGGAAATACGGTGGATTATCCGAAGGATATGCTGGAGACATTCGGCAATGTCTGGGAGGCGGATGTCAACTTCGACGGACATACCGACATTATGATCTGTCTGGGTAAGATGCCCGCCAGCGACCAGACCATCACCAACTATGATGCCTGGATCTATAATCCCGAGACGGGCAAATTCTATAATCATCTTGGGTTCCGCGATATCAGCAATCCTGAGGTGGATAATGCCAATAAGTACGTCACTGGCCACTATCTGCTCCGCGATGGCAAGACCAAGCAATACTTTGCCTATGCCTTGCAGGAAGACGGTACCCAGAAGAAGCTGAAAGAGTGGCAGGAATAATCACATCAATATAATCGTAGATTATGAAGAAATCAATAGTATTTATCGCTCTGATTACACCCTGTTTGTTGCTGCTGTCAGCTTGCGGAGGTAAGAAAAGCCAGAGGGGAAGTACAGATGCTGAAGAACGAGCAAGGTGCTGTCTATTACCGTCAGGTCGTTGATTAATAAAAAAGTAAAGATATGAAAAGAAACATTTTGTTAGTTCTTCTTGCGATGGCAACACTGGCCAGAGCCCAAAGCGAGTATACAATCACAGTTGAGAGTAGACAGCCCTCAGGCATCATCAACGAGATGCTCTACGGTCAGCTCTTTGAACACATCTATTTCAGCGCCAACAACGGTGTCTGGCAGGAACTGATACAGGAACGCTCCTTCGAGCCGGAGCAGTATCCTGGCATTCATCCACGTGATGGTTATTTCGACGGATGGTATATGGATGATGACCTAGTACTGCATTCACCTACACGATATGAACAGCCGCTCAAGATTGACAGCATCAATACCTGCGACTTCGACCTGACGATGGATGTGAACTGGCGTGCGTACAAACTGGCACGGCGCAGTTGGAGCGGGGGACTGATGGATATCCGTTTCGCTGTCCGCAACAAGGCTGACGGCACACCTTATTTTGTTCGCATACACGACCCGTATTATGAAAGCCGCACGTTCACCCCGGCTCAGACCCAATCACAAATTGACGCGGCCAACGAGGCTGCTGCGCGTGCAGCCCTTCAGCGACAGAACGCCACAGCCGACTTCTCTATCTGCCAGATGGAGGTGCGTGAATCGGCAGGATTCGGGGGAAGGCCCGGTCGTCGCATGAACATGTTGACGCCTTTGGTATCGGCTCCTGCAACGAAAGAACAGGTCAATGAGAGTCAGCAGTGGCACAAGCTGCGCGTGGAGAGCCGTGGCAGCAAGGTGACCGTGTACTGGGATGGCAAGGAGGTGGTAAGCTATGATGGCTTAGAGAAGGCCGACCGCAATTTTGTGACCTTCTGGGTGAACTATACCGAGGCGACATACCGCAATATCCGTCTGACATCAACAGATGGTAAAGTGCTCTTTGAGGGTACGCCTGGAGACGTTCAGATTCCAGCCGTTGCTCAACAGTGGACTGCCTTTGGTGAAGGTGGCAAATACCGTCTGGTGAAGGACGATGCCGTGAACATGCGCTATTCGCAGGAGATTACGGCAGGCAAGACTGAGGCTGGTATCTTCCAAGGTCCGCTGGATGTTGATGGCGAGAACCTTGTTGGCTCCATCTATGCAAAAGGCAAGGGAGAGCTGATTGTCGGACTGCGCAGTACGAAAGGCAATATTGTCGCCCGCCAGTCATTTAAGGTGAGCAAGGATTGGAAGAAATATGACTTCACGCTCGTTCCCCAGATGATCGAAGGTATCGACGGTCATTGCAGAATCTGCTTGGAAACCATCCCGATACCCAGTTCCTTTGTAAAACTCGCCGATTCTCTGGGTGTAGAGAACGCCCAGACAATGACTAAGTTTAGTTGCGACTGCGACTTCGTTATCATGGTCAAGAACGGAACGGTACAGGTCGATATGGCAACCATGACCACTCAGACAGGTAAGAATCTCGGCGGATTCCGTCCTGATATTCTACAGGCCGTGAAGGAACTGCATCCCACCTGCCTGCGCTGGCCGGGTGGTGGCTACGTGGCGCAGTACGACTGGAAGTGGGGTATCGGTCCGCAAGAGAATCGTGAGCGTTGGGCCCACTGGATGTGGATGGATTATGACCAGAACTGCTTCGGCACCGATGAGTTCATCCGTTTCTGCCGGGAGGTAAACTCAGAGCCGATCATCGTGGTGAGCGTCAAGTTCGAACGTCCTGCCGACGAGTACGACAGCATTTTTCAGGATGCCGTCAACTGGGTGCGCTACTGCAATGCCCCTGCCACCGACGAGTGGGGTGCGAAGCGTGCCGCCAACGGACATCCGGAGCCCTACAACGTGAAGTATTGGGAGATTGACAATGAGATGTGGGAAATGGGTATTGACCGCTATGAGAAATGTGTGCGTGACTTCAGCACAGCGATGCGCAAGATTGACCCATCCATCAAGATCATCGCCTGCGGTGGTTTCCGCGAGGACGAGCAGTTCATCCAGCGTAGCGGCAATTACTTCGACTACCTGAGCCTGCACCACTATGAGCAACAGGGTGGCTATGCAACTGGTCCGGCACGTCTGGGACAGCAGTATGACCGCTATGCCAAGATGATTGCCGACGGCCCCAATCCTAACATCAAGCTGTTCATATCAGAATGGAACCTGAACAGCATCGATTGGCGCACAGGTCTGTTTGCAGGCGGATTCCTTAATATGTGCGAGGCTCGCGATGTAGTTGCGATGGGCGCTGCAGCGCTGTTCATACGCCGTACCGATGCCCCTGACTGGAACAACGCCTTCATCAACTTCGACTACAAGGATTTGTTCAAGGCACCCAACTGTCAGGTGACCGAGCTTTGGTACGACCATTTCTCAAAATACCGTCTGGCCTACAGTGGTGAGACCGGTAATCTGAGCGTGAGCACCACAATGGCGGAAAATGGTTCCGGCGTGATTGTGAAGGTGGTTAATCCCACAGATGTGCCTGCCACTTTACGTATCAAAGGCGATTGGAGTGGTGTGAAGGATGCTGTTTTTGAGTATTATGCGCCAGGTTCGCTGACGGTGGCCAACAGCATGGAGAACAAGCATGCCGTCGCTCTCCAGAAAGCGAATGCAAAGATTGAAAACCACGATGTGGTGCTCTCAGTCCCAGCCCTTTCTGCCGGTGTGCTGACTTGCGGCCTGGCTAATTTTGAAGATGCCGATGTTCAGGGTTTTGCAGAACTGGTAGCTGATACCAATGTGGTGGTCCTTGATGTAAGAACTGCCAGCGAATTTGCCGAAGGGCATCTTGAAAGGGCTATCAATATCGACTATCAACAGAGCGACTTCGTTGAGAAAGCCAAGGCGACTTTGCCGCTGGATAAGAAGATAGCCGTATATTGCAGAAGCGGAAGAC
The DNA here is from genome assembly GCA_017556145.1 of Prevotella sp. Lineage (GTDB taxonomy): Bacteria > Bacteroidota > Bacteroidia > Bacteroidales > Bacteroidaceae > Prevotella. The sequence continues at coordinate 5,468 of JAFZCU010000222.1, forward strand.
GCTCTGCAGGTGCGGCAGGTAAGCTGGGTGATGATGGCTACAAATTGGTGAACCTGATGGGTGGTGTCATGGCTTGGAAAGAGGCAAATATGCCAGTAATAACCCCCCAATAGAAACTATAAGACTTGTAAGATAAAACCCCGATGCTTAGCTGCATCGGGGTTTTGTTTAACTTTCAGCGGCTGTCTCAAAATAGTTTTCGAGCTCTGTGCGGGCGCTGCCTTCAGCATTGGGCAGGTCGCGGATGATGTGACCTTTCTCCAACAAGGCTATACGTGTGGAGATGTCGATGGTATGGGCAAGATTATGACTGGAGATGAGAATGGTGGCTCCCGTCTCGCGGTTATAATCGGTCAGAACATGCTTCAGGATGTTTTGCGACGAGGGGTCGAGAAAGTTGAAGGGCTCGTCGAGGATAACGAGTTTAGGGCGCATGAGTAGGGCTGACATGATACCGACCTTCTGCTTGTTACCGGCTGAGAGGTTGCGGATGAGTTTCTTCTGTCCAAAGATCTCGCCGCCTGCCAGACGCTCATAGGCCTTCAGACGCTCTTCGATTTCTGCCTGAGGAATATCGTTGATCTTTCCAAGGAAGGCAAAGAACTCCTCGGGGGTGAGAAAGTCGACGAGGAAGGTTTCATCGATATAGGCACCAGTCCAGTCTTTCCATTGCTCTGACTCAGCGGGGTTGATATCAGAGATTGTCACCTGACCCTCATCGGGCTTCAACAAGTCGAGGATCATACGGAACAGCGTGGTCTTACCAGCGCCGTTATTGCCCACCAGACCCAGGATATCGCCATCATTAATCGTAAACGAAGGGATATCACTGGCGATGGTTTGCCCGAAGGCCTTTTTGATATTTTCAATCTTTATCATAATCGGAGTATTCTGAATAGTCGGAGTAAACTGAATTATTAGACGATGCCCTTACCGTGACAGTTCTTGAACTTCTTGCCAGAGCCGCAAGGACAGGGATCATTGCGACCGGGGAGCTTATCCTTGATAATCGGGGTGCGAGGCTGCTGAGCACGGGTGTCGTGCTGGGCTGCTGCCTGCTGATTACGGTCAACAAGCTGCTCCTCACCAATCTCCTGCTTCGACTCCGTGTACTGCTGGCGCTGGGTGCGCTGTTCGGGGGCTGCCTCCTGCACCTGCTGCACCTCAGGAATCTGAGCGCGGGTGAGAATAGAAGTGATGCGATTGTACATCTCGTTGATCATGGCATCCCACACCTTTGCACTCTCAAGCTTGAAGATAAGCAATGGGTCTTTCTGCTCATAAGAGGCGTTCTGAACAGAGTGCTTCAACTCATCGAGCTGGCGTAGGTTTTCCTTCCAGGAGTCATCGATGATATGGAGCAGGATGGCTTTCTCGAATTCCTTGACGACCGATTTAGACTCAGTCTCGTAGGCCTCCTTGAGGTTACAGGGGATGTTGAACATACGACGGCCGTCGGTGATGGGCACCATGACACGCTCATACATGTGGCCCTGGTTCTCGTAAACCTGCTGAATGATGGGCTGTGCAACCGTCTGGATGCGCTCCGTGCGACGGTTGAAGTTGCCAATAGCAGCCTGGAAGGCATTCTCGGTAAGCACCTCACGCGGCTGGTTGTAGAACTCGTCGCTGGTGAAGGGCACCTCCATCGAGAGAATGTGCAGAAATTCCTCCTTGCAACCATCGTAGTCGTTGTTCTCGATGATGTTGACCACACGATCCCAGATGATGTTAGCGATATCCATTCCGATACGCTCACCCATCAGTGCGTGACGACGTTTCTCGTAGATGACGGTACGCTGCTTGTTCATCACATCATCGTATTCGATCAAGCGCTTACGGATACCGAAGTTGTTTTCCTCAACCTTCTTCTGCGCACGCTCGATGCTCTTTGAGATCATCGGACTTTCGATCATCTCACCATCCTTGAAACCTAAGCGGTCCATCACGCTGGCGATTCGCTCAGAAGCGAATAGACGCATCAGTTTGTCTTCGAGTGAGACGTAGAATACTGATGAACCCGGGTCTCCCTGACGGCCTGCACGACCTCGTAACTGGCGGTCTACACGACGGCTTTCGTGACGCTCAGTACCGATGATGGCAAGACCACCGGCAGCCTTTACCTCAGGCGAAAGCTTGATATCGGTACCACGACCTGCCATGTTGGTGGCGATAGTAACGGCACCCTTACCATTGGTGCTCTGACCAGCGAGGGCCACGATATCGGCCTCCTTCTGGTGGAGCTTGGCGTTCAACACCTGGTGGGGTATACCCTCGCGTTTGCCGGTCTCGGGATTCACATACATATCAAGCATACGGCTGAGCAACTCTGAAATCTCCACCGAGGTGGTACCAATCAGCGTTGGACGGCCTTCATTGCGCATCTTCACAATCTCCTCGATAACGGCACGATATTTTTCACGTGCGGTCTTGTAGACACGGTCGTCTTGGTCGTTACGGATTACAGGACGGTTGGTGGGAATCTCAACCACATCGAGCTTGTAGATATCCCAGAACTCACCTGCCTCAGTAGAAGCTGTACCAGTCATACCTGCTAGTTTGTGGTACATACGGAAGTAGTTCTGCAGGGTGATGGTGGCAAAGGTCTGCGTGGCAGCCTCCACCTTCACATGCTCCTTGGCCTCCACAGCCTGGTGCAGTCCATCACTCCAGCGACGGCCCTCCATGATACGGCCCGTCTGCTCGTCAACAATCTTCACCTCGCCGTCAATAACCACATACTCATCATCCTTATTGAACATACAGTAGGCCTTCAGCAGCTGTTGGAGGGTATGTACGCGCTCGCTTTGTACAGCATAGTGCGACATCAAGGCATCCTTCTTGTCAAGACGCTCCTGATCGCTCAGGCCTGTCTCTGCCTCAAGAGCAGAGAGTTCTGAGGTGATGTCGGGCAGAACGAAAAGTTCCGCGTCGTTCACCTGCTTAGCCAGCCAACCTGTACCCTTATCTGTCAAGTCGCAGGAGTTAAGTTTCTCATCAACCACGAAGTAGAGGGGTTCAACGCACTCAGGCATCCTGCGGTTATTGTTCTCCATATAAATCTCTTCTGTCTTCAGCATACCTGCCTTGATACCTTCCTCAGAGAGGTATTTAATCAGAGGCTTATTCTTCGGCATGGCCTTATGAGAACGGTAGAGTGAGAGGAAACCCTGATCGAGTTTCTCCTGACCTTCCTTCTTGTTGCCGGCCTCCAACATCTGGTTACCAGCGCTAATCAGCGACTTGGCTTCAGCGAGATACTGTGTGGCCAGTTGTTTCTGTACACCTACGAGTCGCTCCACCAATGGCTGGTATTCCTCGAACATCTGGTCGTCGCCTTTTGGGATAGGACCGGATATGATCAGCGGGGTACGGGCATCGTCGATCAACACGGAGTCGACCTCATCAACGATGGCGTAGTTATGGGAGCGCTGTACGAGGTCGGCTGGCGAGATAGCCATATTGTCACGCAGATAGTCGAAACCGAACTCATTGTTGGTTCCGAAGGTGATGTCTGCCTGATATGCCTTGCGGCGGGCCTCGGAGTTAGGCTGGTGCTTGTCGATACAGTCGACGCTCAGACCATGGAACATATAGAGCGGTCCCATCCACTCAGAGTCACGCTTGGCAAGATAGTCGTTCACTGTAACGACGTGGACACCATTACCTGTGAGGGCATTGAGGAATACGGGGAGGGTAGCAACAAGGGTCTTACCTTCACCAGTGGCCATCTCGGCGATCTTTCCCTGATGGAGCACGAATCCACCGAACAATTGAACGTCGTAATGGATCATCTCCCATTTCAGGTCGTTGCCACCAGCTGTCCAATGATTATGATAGATGGCCTTGTCGCCATCGATAGTGATAAAATCCTTACGAGGATCGGCTGCCAGTTCACGGTCAAAGTCAGTAGCAGTAACGATAGTCTCCTCATTCTCTGCAAAGCGACGGGCGGTTTCCTTGACGATGGCAAACACCTCGTACATCACTTCATCGAGGGCTTTCTCGAAGATATCCAATACTTCCTTTTCTATCTTGTCAATTTGTGCGAAGATGTCAGCACGCTCATCGATAGGTGTGTTTTCGATGGTGGCCTTCAGTTCGGCAATCTTGTTTCTCTGCTCAGTGGCAGACGACTGAACCTGTTGTTGTAACTCCTTCGTACGCTGACGGAGTTCATCATTGCTCATGGCTTCAACTTTGGGAGTAATGGCCTTGGCCTTCTCCACAAGCGGCTGAATCAGTTTCATGTCGCGTGTTGACTTGTCGCCAAACAATGACTTTAAGATTTTGTTGAAATTCATCTTTATATTTACAATTTAACGATTTACAATTTATAATTTAATAAAAACGGGTGCAAAGTTACGAATAAATGAGCGAAATACCAAATATTTTTGGATATTTCCGAATGTCGAGTAACTTCGGTGAAAAAGCCAAAGTTACGAATATTTTTCGTAACCACCAAAGAAATAAGTCAGAACCTAGTCCTAATTGTCAGAACAACGGTTCTGACGAGCAGGCGTTAGGTGCTCTGATTCGAATGGTTTTCGCAATAGTCGGAGCGATGCGATCGATGGTAACAGGCGTTTTCACACGTTCTGCCTTCGTGCCGGCTCCATAGATGATAATTGGGAATTGTACAAAAGAGGCTCTTGAAAGATAGTCTTCTTTGGTATTCTCGTTTTGCAGTTGCCAACCTGGCGATACTTCGATGAGGATATCACCGTTGCGCTCGGGATTGAAACCGTTGCGGATCTTGCTAATCTGCAGGTTGTTACCACTGAGCAGTTGCAGGGATGTGTAGACATTGCGGACACCCGACATCTGGGAGATGAATTCCTGAGCCCGCTGTGTAGCGTCGGTCAGACTGATGCGCTTGGATTCCAGCAACTTATGATTCAGGTAGATTTCGTTACTGAAACAGGTCTCGACATAATGACCCTGACCCCAGATGGCACCAAAGTACAAGTTCAGCAGGTTGGCAGTGCGATTGATGTAGAAGATGCCCGATGGAATATGGTATTTCTCATAGTTGGCACTTTCCACATCGCTGTAGCCCGTGCTGGTAAGCACAAACATAATATGCTCCGCGCCCAACCGCTGTTCCAGTGATGTAATCAGACGCGACAGTTCACGGTCGATGCGAACATAGGTGTCCTGAAGCTCCATCTGACAATCTGACACAGGCTTATGGTCATAGGTGCCTGCATAATAGGTGAGACAGAGCATATCCGTAACACGGTCATAGCCTAACCCATTGTTGCTGACGCATTGCGTGGCAAGGTCTGTTACGTCAGTATTGACCATTCCGCTGGCTTTGTACTCAATGAATTTTCTTTCGTTTTTGAAAGTATGTTTAAAGGGCTTTTGGTCACCAATATGTTGGTAATAGTTGAAGGTGCCAGCAAGGGGGATGACCGGCTCCCAAGACTGTGTCTTAATCTTTTCTTTCGGTGATTGTAACTCGTTGATATACAATAGCCATGATGGAAATACGCTCAAGTAATACTCCGATGTCTTCCACTCTCCGCTGAAATCATCCAGCCAAAAGGCAGCATCGGCAGCGTGCCCAGCAGAAAGGATGGCAGCGTCTTTCTGTGGGGCAATGGCGAAAATTTTTGCCTGTCCTTCGGTTGCCACCTTCAGTTCATCGCAAATGGATGACACCTGCATCTGAACGGGAGAGTCTTGTCCAGGTTTGCGCTTGTCATCTGTACAGAGCACAGAGCGCAGGGTCTCCTTGTCGAGCCATTTCTCACCGACAATACTATGATAATAAGGTGAGACACCTGTGAAAACTGACGTGATGGCAGAAGCGCGGTCGATGGTAGAGAAAGGATAGGAGGCATTGTCGTAGACCAATCCTTCAGACAATAACCGTTTGAATCCTCCTTTGCCATACAGGGGTGTAAAGGCCTCCAGATAGTCACTGCGCAACTGATCAATCGTGATGTTGACCACCAGTCGTGGGGCATATTGGATGGCCTCCTGCGCATGAATACTTTCCGTATTGAATCCCAATACAGCGAGCAATGTAATGTATATGTATCTGTTATGCATTCTTATAATGACTCCAATATCTAATCAGCAAACATAATGCCAAAATAATCATCCCCTCGGCATAGACCTGGAATATCCGTCCGATGAAAAACAGCAGGATCATCACAAGGAGAATGGTCCACCACCAGGTGTTCTTCTTACGTCTCAGAACAGCAGGTATAAAGAAAAGGGGTAAGGGGTTCAGTAGCAGAATCTGGAGATTGGTGCTGGTTGTCGGATGCTCTGAAAACAGCATCACAAAGAGCACACAGCCGGCCAAACCTTGTAACAGCATCAGCAGCGCATCCCAGTATTTATAGGTTTTGTGTCTGCGCCATTCCAGAATCAACACGCAGAAAGAAACTACCAGTAATACCGAAAATGTAGCAATGGGCGAAATGGGGAAATCTTCTTCGATAATTTGTACGCCCGGAGGCACCAGCAGATTGCGCTCAGAAATGAGAGGACGGTATTTGCCGTCTTTGTAAATCTGTGCATGATCGAAGTCATACATCAGATTTACGGGCAAGAACTCCTGCTGTTGGTGGTTGGTAGGCTGGTCTGCATTGATTCCCAAGAGAATGTCATTACCAAACTTTGCCCAGGGATGGTTTCTGACACATTGGTGCACCATCTCGCGATAAGTGGGGAAAAAATCTTCGCGCAGTTGGTATTCTACTTTTCCGCTAATGCTTCTCAGGACAATGTCACGCGGACGGGTGGAGCAGTTGTCGTAGAAGAAATTGTAGCGGTAGATACGGTTTTCAGGCTGAAGATTGACATTCAGCGCCTCGATGACGGCCTTCTTTTCTTCAGACGTCAAGTTGAGCTTCTGCTCTGTCACACTGCTGCCCCATTTGTGATAGTAATTGCAGAAAAAGGGCATGGGTGCAGTACCCAGTTCATAGTCAGTCAGTCCGAAAACGAAACGTATCAGGAAATGAGGTGCCTTGAAATTAAAAATTCCCCAGTTGAAAACCACATCCTCACCGGTCCTGATGTCATGATAGCGGAGTGCGGAATGGCCATAAAGGCTGTAAATCTCCTCATGAGGTGAGCAAGTAATCAGGCTAATGTCAACTGAATCCAAATCCAAAGTAGGCTCATTTTGTGCCGAAACAGGTATTATACTACTGATTATCAGTAGAATAGATACTATTACAGATGTCTTAATTGTCATTTCTAAATGTTTCACGATGCAAAAATAACTTATATTTTTCAGTAAAAAGCGAACTTTTCGATTTTTTTTCAATAATTTTGCACGCTGAAATGATTTTCAACAGATAGTTAGAAACAATATGAAAAGAATTCTGGTCAGTTTTCTGATCGCATCGTCTGCAATGACAGTCTTTGCACAAGGTGCTACAAACTCTCCCTATAGCCAGTTCGGATTGGGAGAGATTGCGCAGCAGGGCAGCAGTCAGAACAGAGGTATGGACGGTCTTGGCATCGCCCTTCACAGTGGCAACCAGGTGAATACAGCAAATCCTGCATCCTATGCTTATGTCGACTCATTGACAATGCTCTTCGATATGGGCCTTTCTGCCTCCCTTACGCATTTCGAGGAAAACGGGGTGAAAAAGAATGCCCGCACAGGTAATTTTGAATATGCTGTCGGTTCATTCAGACTGATGAAGAACGTGGGTGCTACCTTTGGTGTCCTGCCCGTTACAAATGTAGGTTATGAATATGTTAGTTCCAAATATATAGCTGATGCACAGTCGACCATGTCGACTTCATATTCAGGAGATGGTGGCTTGCAGAAACTGTTCTTGGGTCTGGGTGCGCGTTTGGGTAACCTCTCCGCAGGATTCAACATCGGCTATCTCTGGGGTGGCTATACCCATAACGTTGTCTTGTCAAGTTCCACTGCCGTCAATAGTCTAGCAAAGAAATACGAGACTGATATATCCAGCTATGTATTAGACTTCGGTCTGCAGTATACGCTCCGTTTGGGAAAGAAAGACATGTTAATGCTGGGTGCTACTTACGGATTAGGGCATCAATTGAATGCTGATGCGACATGTGACATTATTAATTCCAATTCAACCATCAGCAAGGCGGATACGACGCATTGGGTTATTAACAATGCCTTTGAGCTGCCACATACCTACGGTGCAGGATTGGCTTATTCGCATCAGAACACTTTAACCATCGGTTTAGATGGAACAATACAGCGTTGGGGTGACCTGAAGTTCCCAAAGGAATCGGATGGGCAGTATCAGTTGGCTACTGGTATGCTGAAAGACTCGTATAAGGTGACCCTGGGTACGGAATGGGTACCTCGATATAACAGTCGTCGATTGATTGATCGTGTCAAATACAGAATCGGTGCCAGTTATATGACGCCTTATTATAAAATAGGTAATATAGATGGTCCGAAGCAATTCAGTTTGAGTGCAGGTTTTGGTATTCCTATCCAGAATCAGATCAACGCACGATCCTATCTGAATATCAGTGCCCAGTGGGTGAAACAGTCGGTTGACGGTTTATTAAAGGAGAATACCTTCCGTATCAATTTGGGCGTTACCTTCAACGAACGCTGGTTTGCCAAGTGGAAGGTGGAGTAGTGAAAAGTGAAAAGAGATGGTGGAAAGATGTGAGATGGTGAATAGCAAAAGGTGGTGTCTGATGACGCTGCCAATACTATTCACTATTCACTGTTTACTGTTTTTTTCCTGTGAGGAAGCCCAAGAGCATACGGCTCCAGCCATCTATGACAGAGATTCTGTCTCGATGATGGTCTCCTATGGTGTCAATACCCTGATCAGCGACTCTGGTGTTATCAAGTATAAGATTGTGACAGAGCGCTGGGATGTGAATGTGATCAAACAGCCTTCACGCTGGACTTTCGAGAAAGGTGTCTTCTTTGAACAGTTCGACCAGAACTTTCACGTCGAGGCCTATGTCCAGGCAGATACTGCCTGGTACTATGACCAGATGAAACTTTGGCATCTCCGTGGTCGTGTGAGAATCAGAAATGCCAATGGCCTGATATATCAGAGCGAGGAACTCTATTGGGACGGTCTCAAGCATGAACTCTATTCGAATGTGTTCTCGAAGGTGACCACGCCTGAGCGTACCCTTCAGGGCACGTATTTCCGTAGCGATGAGCAGATGCGTCACTATACAGTCAGCAACTCCAAGGGTTCCTTTTTGGCTGAGGATATGACTGGTGAGAACAAGAATAAGGAAACGACTCCTGACGAAACCACGCAGCAACAGGTAGAACCTATTCTCCGTCCACAGGCTCAGAAACACGCCAAGACTTCACAATAACGCCATACAGACATGTCGACACTTATCATAGGATTGCTTATCTCGATGTTATTTTCCGCCTTCTTCTCAGGTATGGAAATTGCCTTTGTGTCGAGTAATAGAATGTTGGCTGAGATGGATCGTGAGAAAGGCGGCTTATCCCAGAGGGCTATCAATGTGTTTTATCAGCATCCCAACAATTTCGTCTCTACGATGCTGGTAGGTAACAATATCTCTCTGGTCATCTACGGTATCCTTTTTGCTCAGATTTTTGACCAGACGCTGTTCTATGCGCTAGACGATGGTATACGGGTGACGGCCGATACTATTCTGTCGACGCTGATCGTGCTCTTTACAGGTGAATTCCTACCCAAGACCATTTTCAAGAGTAATCCGAACATGATGCTCACCATCTTTGCTATTCCCGCCTGGCTGTGCTATGTCCTTCTGTATCCTATCAGCCGTATTGCCACGCTTCTTTCCAAGGGTATCCTTCGCATCTTTGGTGTCAGGATGAACAAGAACATCGGGGATAAAGAATTCACGAAAGTTGACTTGGATTATCTCGTGCAGTCCAGCATCGACAATGCCAAGGACGATGAGGAGATTGGCGAGGAGGTGAAGATCTTCCAGAATGCGCTCGACTTCTCAGAGACTAAGGTCAGAGACTGTATGGTTCCCCGTACGGAGATAGATTCCGTAGAGGATACCGACACTATTTCAGAATTAAAGCAGGTGTTCACTGAAAGCGGTCACTCCAAAATTGTCGTCTATCATGAGGACATTGATCATGTCATCGGTTATATCCACTCTTCCGACATGTTTCGTTTGACGGCCTCCGACAATATGCATATTGCAGATTTGAAATCACAGATTATCCGCGAGATCAGTTTTGTGCCAGAGACCATGTTCGCATCCAAACTCATGAAGTCGCTGATGCAGCAAAAACGCTCGCTGGCCATTGTTGTCGATGAGTTTGGCGGTACCAGTGGTTTGGTGTCTCTTGAGGATATTATGGAGGAGATCACCGGAGAAATAGAGGATGAACACGATAATAACAGTCATGTTGCGAAAAAGGTGGCTGACGGTGAGTATGTGCTATCTGCCCGTCTGGAAATCGAGAAAGTTAATGAGATGTTCGATCTGGCGTTGCCGGAAAGTGACGAATATATGACAGTTAGCGGTCTTATTCTCCACGAATATCAGTCATTCCCTAAACTCAATGAGGTGATACGCATCAAATCGTATGAGTTCAAAATATTGAAGAATACAGCCACAAAAATCGAATTGGTACGATTAAAAGTGATGGAATAAGCATTTTTAACCATCGAAATTTAGTTTTCGTGTTTTTTTTTGCTGAAAAATTTCGCTGTTTCCGACAATTTTAGTAATTTTGCCGACTGAATTGCGCATTGCGCACAAATAATAAGTTGTAAATTAAGAAAACATAAAATAAAAAATTAAAACAAAATGGCAGCATTAGGAAAAATCAGAAAAAGAGGCGTGACTCTGGTGATTGTCGTCGGACTCGGCCTTTTCGCCTTCATTGCTGAAGAGGCTTTCCGTTCTTGTGAAGCAACAAAGAACCAGCAGCGTCAGCAGGTAGGCGAGGTGTTAGGTAACAAAATCAATGTTCAGGAATTCCAGGCTCTGGTAGACGAGTATCAGGAAGTGATCAAGCTGACTCAGGGTCGCGACAATCTCTCTGAGGAGGAGATGAACCAGGTGAAGGATCAGGTTTGGAACCAGTTTATCAACGATCAGATTATCTCAAACGAGGCTAAGAAACTGGGGCTCACTGTAACTGACGAGGAATTGCAGAACATTCTCAAGGAAGGAACCAACGCTATGTTGAGACAGTCTCCCTTCGTAAATCAGCAGACGGGTCGTTTCGATGTCACCATGCTCACGAAGTTCTTAGCCGATTATAAGAAGAACGCTAGTAATCCCCAGCTTTCAGAGTCTTATGATCGAATCTATAAGTATTGGCAGTTCATCGAGAAGCAGCTGCGCACTCAGACACTGGCTCAGAAGTTCCAAGGTCTTGTAGTTGGCTCTCTGCTCTCAAATCCTGTATCTGCCAAGATGGCTTTCGAGGGTCAGAATCAAGAGAGTGACATTCTGCTCGCCAGCATCCCCTACAGTTCTATTAATGACAACGATGTGAAGGTAAGCGACGCTGACATCAAGGCAAAGTTTGATTCTGAGAAGGAAATGTACAAGCAGACCATGGAAACCCGCGACTTCAAGTATGTCGACTTCCAAGTGTTGCCTTCAGCAGCCGACCGCGATGCACTGATGAAGACCATGAACGATGCCTACGATAAGCTTCAGAGCGGTGCTAATCCTGCAGAGGTTGTCCGCAAGGCTCAGTCACAGTTCCCGTATTCAGGCATTGCCGCTACCAAGAATGCGTTCCCTCTTGATATCGTTGCACGTCTTGACTCTATGTCTGTAGGCCAGACAAGCAGTCCGTTCGAGACCGCTTCCGACAATACACTGAATGTGGTGAAGCTGATTTCAAAGACACAGGCTCCTGACTCTATTGAGTATCGTCAGATTCAGGTTACAGGTACTACGCTTGATGCAATCCGTAAGACTGCCGATAGTATCACCACTGCTTTGAAGGCTGGTGCTAAATTTGAGGAGCTTGCCAAGAAATATGGTCAGGAAGGCCAATCTCAGTGGCTTACTTCTGCCATGTATGAGAATTCAAACAACATGGATGAGGAGTCGAAGAATTATCTCGCCAGCATCAACAGCCTCGGTGTGAATGAGGTGAAGAATCTTGAGTTCTCTCAGGGTAACATCGTGATGCAGGTACTGAACCGCAAAGCTATGGTTGACAAGTATGATGTGGCTGTTATCAAGCACACTATCGACTTCTCGAAGGGTACTTATTCTGACGCTTATAATAAGTTCAGTCAGTATGTTAGCGAGAATAAGACACTGGCAGACCTTGAGAAGAATGCAGAAAAGTTTGGTTTCAAGGTTCTGGAGCGTAAGGATATGTTCAACTCTGAGCATAATGTGATAGGTCTGCGTTCTACCCGTGAGGCTATGAAGTGGCTCTTCGATTCCAAGGAGGGTGACGTGAGCCCACTGTATGAGTGTGGTAACAACGACCATCTGCTCGTTTTGGCTCTGACTAAGATTCATCCCGTTGGCTATCGCGATTTCGAGAGTGTAAAGGATATGCTGAAGCAGGAAGTTCTTAATGACAAGAAGTTTGATCAGATTAAGACTAAGTTTGCCAATGTGAAGAGTGTGGCTGATGCCCAGAAGGCTGGTGCTAAGATCGATTCTGTGAATCAGATCACCTTTGGTGCGCCTGTTTTCGTACAGGCTACTGGTGCCAGCGAGCCAGCCCTGTCAGGTGCCGTGGCTGGTGTGAAGCAGGGTGAGTTCAGTCCTGCTCTTGTGAAGGGTAATGCCGGTGCTTATCTCTTCCAGGTTAACCGCAAGGCTGCTCGTGAAGGTGAGAAGTTTGATGCGAAGTCTGTTGAGACGCGTCTCCAGCAGCAGGCCACTCAAGCTGCTAGCCGCTTCATCTCCGAACTCTATCAGAAGGCTAATGTGGTTGACAACCGCTACCTCTTCTTCTAAGCGTATACTTTAAAATTATATAAAATAGTAACAAATCCTGCAAAACATTTGCGGGATTTGTTTTTTATTCGTATATTTGCAGACGATACACATTATTTAATATTATTAATAACTAAACAAAAAACAATTGCGATTATGAAAAAAAAGTTCATCTGCGCCGTTTGTGGATATATCTATGAAGGCGATGCTGCTCCCGAGAAGTGCCCTATTTGTAAGGCTCCTGCTTCCAAGTTTTCTGAACTCAAGGATGATGCTGACATGACCTATGCAACCGTTCATAAGATTGGCGACGGTAAACCCGAGGGGGTTAGTGAGGAAATGATCCAAGACCTGCGTAATCATTTCAATGGTGAGTGTAGCGAGGTCGGTATGTATTTGGCAATGGCCCGTCAGGCTGATCGCGAGGGTTATCCTGAGATTGCCGAGGCTTTCAAACGCTATGCTTTCGAGGAGGCTAATCACGCCTCTCGTTTCGCAGAATTGCTGGGTGAGTGCGTATGGGACACCAAGACCAATCTCGAAAAGCGCGCTGCTGCCGAAGCTGGTGCTTGTGAGGATAAGTTCCGTATTGCCAAGAATGCTAAAGCTGCCGGTTTCGATGCTATCCACGACACTGTTCATGAGATGGCTAAGGACGAAGCTCGTCACGGTGCAGGCTTTGCTGGCTTGCTGAAGAGATACTTTGGATAGTAAGCATACAATAAATCACAAGAAAGTCCGTTTTATCTAATGATGAAGCGGATTTTATTTTTTCTTCTGATTCTATCAGCCATGATGGCCTGCGAAGACGATGACAACTTCTCTTCGGCAAGTGGTTTGAAACTGACCTTCGAAATGGACACCCTCAAAATGGACACCGTATTCTCAAGGTCGGCTTCATCAACCTATAGTTTCTGGGTCTACAATAACAACATCGAAGGTCTGAGGCTCTCCAGCGTTAGGCTTTCTAAGGGTAATCAGACAGGCTTTCGTGTTAATGTAGACGGTTCTTATCTTGACAATTCGAATGGTTCCCAAGTGAATAATCTGGAAATCCGCCGAAAGGACTCCCTCCTGGTGTTTGTAGAAATGACGCCTGCTGATACTCGACAATTGGAACCACGACTGGTGGAAGATGACCTGGTGTTCTCGCTCGAGAGCGGCACTGTACAGAAAGTAAACCTACGTGCATGGGCTTGGGATGCAGAACGGTGGGATCATTTTACCCTACAGCATGATACGACAATCACCTCAGAGCGTCCCGTCATTGTATTCGGTCCTCTGACCGTTGCTAAAGATGTGACACTCACGTTGAAGAATACTACGCTTTATTTCCACGATCAGGCTGGCATCGACGTGCATGGCACACTGGTAACTGACAATTGCCTGCTACGTGGCGACCGGCTCGACTATATGTTCTCCAATCTGCCTTACGACCGTGTGAGTGGTCAATGGGGGGGCATTCATTTCTTTGAAGATTCCCAGAAAAACATCCTAATTGATACAGAAATCCGGAATGCCGGCGATTATGGAATTCAATACGATTCTGTCGCATTCAATGCCACGGAACTGAGGCTTGACATGTTCCGCTGTATCATTCACAATTGTGAAGGAACAGGACTTATCAGTCGCAATGCCAATATCCGAATGCGTGAGTGCCAGATTACCAATATGGGTGGTGACTGTCTCTCCATCGAAGGAGGACTGACTGTAATTAACAACTGCACGTTGGCACAATTCTATCCTTTCTCAGCCGACCGTGGTGCTGCACTCCGTTTTTCCAATGCCATGTCACATGTAAACTTGCTTTGTGACAGCAGCATTATCACTGGCTATGCTGATGACGTAGTCATGGGTGTTCAGACAGATACAACCAAAGTGTTCGAATTCAACTTCATGCATTCGCTGCTGCGAACGCCAAAGGTGGAGGGCGATACTGTACGTTTCTCAAACATTATATGGGAAACGCCAAAAGACGACATTCAGGGCACCCGTCATTTCCGCCTCATTGACGAAGTAAACTTTATCTACGACTTTCACCTTGACAGTTTGTCGACCGCCAAGGGATTAGGTTGCTATCCGTTTTAATCTGTGATTGCGAAATAATAGAGAACTTAAAACTCTGAGAAACAAAGCGGCATCAGCGTTTCGATGCCATCCATCACATAGACATGCTTCCGACCATAGAGCAGGATACGGATAGGTGCCTTGGCCCTCATTTCCGACTCGAGAATAACCTGTCTGCATGCTCCGCAAGGACCTGTAGGCTCCTCAGTCAGTTCACCATCCGTACCACGGGCAGCGATGGCAAGCATTGTAACAGCGACATCAGGATATTGCGCACCAGCATAAAACAACGTGGTGCGTTCAGCACAAATGCCAGAAGGGTAGGCGGCATTCTCCTGATTACTGCCTGACAATTCCACACCATTATCGAGGCGCACGGCGGCTCCTACCTTGAAATGGGAATAAGGAGAATAACTGCGGTTGGTGGCTTCGATGGCCAGTTCTATCAGATGACGCTCTTCTTGCGAGAGTTCCTCGGTCTGGCAGACCTTGATAAGGGATTTTAGTTCCAGATTTTCCATATATTGCTGATATTTTCGGCAAAGATACAAATAATCTGTGATAATCGGTGAAATCTGTGGATTTTTTTTATATCTTTGCACACAAAAATCAAACTAATCATGAAGAAGGCCCTATTTATCCTATTCACGCTTCACATATCACTATTCACTGTTCAAGCGCAGATTAAGTGGAATGAGCGCTATCAGCAGTATATCGACCAGTATAAAGACATAGCCATCGAGGAGATGCAACGCTGGAAGATTCCCGCCAGCATTACACTTGCGCAGGGTATTTTCGAAAGCGGTGCAGGGCAGAGCGAACTCGCCAGGAAGGGCAACAACCATTTTGGCATCAAGTGCAATGGCTGGAATGGTCGGAAGATCTACCACGATGATGATGCCCACAACGAGTGTTTCCGTGCCTATAATTCAGTTTTCGAGTCTTACGAGGACCATTCACGTTTCCTTGTCAATGGCCAGCGTTACCGTAGCCTGTTCAATCTGAAAATCACCGATTACAAAGGTTGGGCACGCGGGCTAAAGGCTGCAGGCTATGCCACCAATCCCGCCTATGCTGACAGACTGATAGAACTGATACAACTCTATAAGCTCTATGAGTATGACACAGCCAAGAGTGCCGACCATTTTATGGTAGAGCATACCAAGAACCATGGGGTGAACGGCATCTCCATACATCCGATTAAAATTTTCAATAAGAACTATTATCTCATAGCCCGTCGTGGTGATACCTTCAGAAGCATTGGCGAGGAGGTAGACATCAGCTATCGTAAGATTGCCAAATACAACGAGCGTAATAAGAATGACCATCTCACTGAGGGGGAGGTCATCTGGCTGAAGAAGAAGCAGAAGAAGGCACCCAAGGACTACAAGGGTCGTTTACATTATGTTCGTCAGGGTGAGTCGATGTACTCTATCGCCCAGTCATACGGCATCCGTTTGAAGAGCCTCTACAAGATGAACCACATGTCACCAGACGACGACCTTCTTATTGGACAAGGCCTGAAGCTGCGTTAGTTTTTCTTCTTACGTTTCTTATTCTCACTTGAGAAAAGATCACCGAGGCCGTTGAAGTCCTTTTTCATGATAAGACCGATACCTTGGGTGTTGAGCGACGACTTGGTAAAGTAGCGGTCGTTGGTCATATTATACATCTTCACCGAGAGATTGCCATTGGGGAATAGTAGGTACTGAATGTCGAAGTCGCCAATGAACGATTTGGTAGCACGGGTGGCATTGTCACGATAGCCAAACTGTCCGTTCAGCAGAAGACGATTGTTGAGCATACGTCCGCTGATGAGTCCCTCATATTCTGCATTATGCCATCCTTCGTTACCCGTCGTGATGTTGGCACCAAAGTTCCAGTTGTCGTTCTTGATAACGGTGTTCAGTAAGGCGTTGATCTGTGCGGAGAGGGTTCCGGAGAGCAGACTTTGCATGGCTAGCGATGTCTGGTCCTGCTGGGTGGTGGCGTT
The DNA here is from genome assembly GCA_017556145.1 of Prevotella sp. GTDB lineage: Bacteria > Bacteroidota > Bacteroidia > Bacteroidales > Bacteroidaceae > Prevotella. Next base: position 22,410 of record JAFZCU010000222.1, read on the forward strand.
GTTCTGCCCACGATTATAAAAACGGCCGATACCCAGAAGATAGAGTACCTGCTGGTTCATTTCTTGTTGACCGTTAATCACGGAACGTATCATCTGCTGTTCGTCTGCGTTCACCGTCGGCATTTCTAAGTCGAAGTCCACCTGTGGGGACTCAGGCTGTCCGGTGATATTCATCAGACAATTCACGCGGATAGAGTTCGTGGCGAATGAGTTACCGATGTTCAGGTCTGATAGCGACACACCGCTGACGGTGTGAAGTGCCTGCAGGTTGAGGGCGGCCTGATACGGATCGCCTCCGAACACAATGGTTCCGCCTTGGTTGAAAGTGAAGTTCTTCTTGATGATATTCTGTATGGTCACCCCGTAAGTGCCATGATCAACAGTGTAGGTGCCGAACATATTGAAGGGGCCCTTATTATAGAAAGTGGCACGGATAGTGCCATTACCATTCAGGTTGATGTAGTCGTTTGTATTGGCATCCATCAGTAGACGCATGGTGGCTGCTGGTGTGCAGTTCACGAGGAAGTTGATGTAGATATCCGTCGGGATGTCGATTTCTGTATCGTCTCCAGATATTCCGGATAATCCTGATTTTCCGGGTAGTTTAGAGGTGTTGCCTGAGCCCCATTGGATGAACTCCTGACTGGAGATGGCATCCGGCGAGGAGGCATTATAGACGAAGACGGTATTCTCCTGTGGTGTGACGTTACAGTCAATGGTCACTTCACTAGATCGTCCCTTGATACTGACATCCCCCGAGGCGAAAACAGTGCCATAGAAATTGCTATCACCGAAATCCTTGAAATCGTAGGCTAGAAGGTTGTCAGCATTCACAAACAGGTCGAAAGTAAGGTTGGTGAGATGCTTATGATGGATGCCACCACTGAGTGTTGCCTGATGGCCGTAGCGGTCAGTGAAGGGGTGGCCGTGTAGTTCTATCTCGTCTGGAATGAAGACGACGGTATCGCGCTGTAGCTGATAAGTGGTGTTCAGCGCAGTAATAGTGGCTTCGCCTTCAACAGCCAATTCGCCAGTTAGGTTGATGTTATCGAGTGTGCCTGCAAGGAGCACGCTGCCATCGGCATGTCCCGTAATATGGCTGAGGAAGGAGTGGGTGAAGTTGTGCATGAAATCGACGTAGGTCTGGTGTGCGTCGATATTCAGGGCGATGGTGTTGTGCTTGGGTGACACAAATCCGTAGATATCCGTGAAGACATCTGGACCGTCATTGGCCTGGGCATTGATGTCGATTTGCTCCTTTTGTTGATTCCAGAACACAAGTGCATGGAGTGTTCCCATACGTCCCCGTTCAAACTTGAAGTTATTCACATCAAGGCTTGCCCATCCTTCAAACTCGTCAAAGAGCGACTTGACGACTGCCTTGCCTGTAGCCCTGCCGCTGAATTCCACCGCATCGAAATTCACAAGATCCAGGATATACGACACCTCCACTTCGTTCAGGTCCACTGTCAGCGAGTCGTGGACATTGTTGCTGGCTCTGCCGTCGAGGGTGATATGCTGCTGCTGATGGTGCACGTTGAAGTGGTCGATAAGCAGATTGTTCTCAGAATAGAGAATGTCCGAGGGCTCCACGTTCCAAACGGTGTCATTGAGGATGATATGTGAGGGCTGCACACGCACATGTGCCTCAGGCTTCTCTGCTATATTACGGTAGAGGGTGGTGATCGAATTCAGCTCGCCACTCATGCGGTTTATCGTCTTGCCGTCATTCCAGCTGATACGGGTGTCGAGGTTGTTGTCGATGGCCTTGGCCAGCAGATTGATATGAAGTCTGTTATCATCGCTACCTTGGGTGACATTGACATGACAAAGCAGTGTGTCGGTTGGTGCCGAGAGATGCACCTCGCCGTTGGAATATACGGAACCGTTATAGGTAAAGGCCGGCAGTTGACTATCGAGGTTGAAAGTATGGTTATTGTCATTAACCCTCATATCAAGCATAGCTGGTTGTGTAATGCCTAAATCAATATTAAACAGACGTTGCAGCCAGTCGGATTTATACACCTGAAGTCTGGCCATGAAGTTGTTGTGGACATTATCCGTGAGTTTCGGCAGTCCAGGCAGCGTAGGCAGCTTGGAGCCTATCATATTGATGAAACTTTGGGGCAGGGTCGAGAACTCAAAATCACCCTGTAACTCCGCTTTGGCAAAATCGCTGACGAATGAGAGCACGCGCCGTCCTTGTTCCGTTGTTGATGTCAGGAGTAGGTTGTCGAGACGATAGGGATATGGATTCTCTTCTTCTGTCATAGAGAAGTTGCTGATTCTAAGCGTTCCGACGGCGTCTTTCAAAGTTCTGGCTGTCACGTCGGCCTGAATGTTCCCAGTAAAGACGGATTGTCCCCATTGGTCGCTAAGTCCTAAGACCTGAGGCACAAGCCGTTCAATGGTACCAGAAAGATTCATACGGTTCTGTTGACTATTGCTACCGGTGAGAAACTCACCCTCCAGCGAAGCCATGACATTGGGATCGTCAATCTGCATCTGTCCGATATAACCCTGGGACGAATAAGTGCCATTGAGGTTGATATTGCTGAAAGAATAGCCGTTATAGTCGAGCTGCGACACTAGGCCATTGACATTCACATCAGGCATTCCACTGGAACGTAACTGTCCGGCAAATGATAAGTCGGCTGCCAGTTTACCAAAACTATCGTTACCCGTCAGTTGCTGTAAGTCGAATTGCGGGGTGGAGATGGTTCCCTCAAATTGGTCATTGCCATTCTTGTGTAAGCTGACGGTGGCTTCTCCAATACCAGTAGAAATATTACTTTGTATTGTTATTACACCGTTATGCTCACCGCTGAATTGTCCGTTCAGTTTCAGTGAGCCGATTCTGGTCAGTTCTTCTGGGATGGCCTTGATATTCTTATACAGGAAGTCGATAATCGTTTCTGACAACAACAATTGGTTCAAATCAAGTCTCCACGCCGGCGTCCTATCCCGCAATCCGTCGATGAAGCCATTGGCATTGACATTGATATCACCAGTTTCCGAGGCTATTTCCAAGCGTGGTATGTCAACATGCCGATAGGTACCATTAAAACGTGTTGAGAGCGTAATTTTCCTTTGGTAATTCTTTAATGATGAAACAAAAACTCTTAGGTCAGAAGGTGTTATGAAG
>JAFZCU010000223.1 GCA_017556145.1 Prevotella sp.
GGGGTTTTGGAACCTATTTGGATTGCCAAGAGTTTTTCTGACGATGAACGGTTTTATACCTTTAAGGGGAAAGACGTGTTCTTCCAGACGATCGTGCGGGCCTATGCCGAGCACCGTCCGCTGGTGCTCTCGCCCGACATGTTTTGGCTGCTCATCAGTCAGGGGTTTGCACGTTATGTGAATGCACATTCGGATGAACTGCGCGACCAGGTAGTGAGCCACACCGAGAAAATGGATCTGGTGGTGGTGACCAAGAAGGATCTGCTCCATGAGGATGCTGACTGGAAGAAACTCATCGCCGGTTTCGCTGCACAAATCAACGAATTCACCAAGGGCGACGTTGCCAAGACCATCACCGCCGACTTCACCACGACTGGTGTTACTGAACGCATCGTCTCGCAGGTCACGCTGATGGAGACGGTGAAGACCTATTTCGACTACGTTGTCCATTATATGGGCTGCGGCATTCCCTCTATCACCCTCATGGGCACGCCTCAGGACTGGCAGAAGGTGCTGGAGAAAACAGAGCAGTTGGAAAAGTACGGCATGGGCGACTGGTTCAAAAGCCTCAAACCCATCCTGACTGAGTTCATCAAGGCCTCCGAGGGGAAACCCAACCAAGCTTTCTGGCAGAACATGGTCAAAAAGGAAAACCCCGACAAACTGGTGGGCAATAAGGTATGCGACTTTCGCAAGCCGACCGTTCTGGACGGCTGGATGCTCAAACTGTTCCCCGATGAAAACGGACAGACGCTCGACCAGGTGCCTCACATCCATGAGATGCCATCGGAGCGCGTGTATGTTGATTTCAGATACCAGGTTATCGACATTGCCAATGGTAACGTCATTGTCGATACGCCGATGGAGCTCATCGCAGGCTATATCGGAACGGAAGTGGACACCCTGACGCATGCCCTCACACCCAAGATGGGTTGGATGGTACGACAGGTAGAGAGCAACGAAAAGATAGTAGAGAGTCTCAAGAAAAAGGCCGAAGAAGATTCCTTCGAAGGCCTCGATTTACGGGTGAACAGAGTGCCTGAGCACCTCGCCCAGTTGAAGTACATCAAGAGGTTGACCCTCAACTTCACCGATAAAGTGACATTGCCCGAGTGGTTCTACGGCCTGCAGATAGACAATCTGACCATAAGGGGTGAGATGAGCGAAGAACAGGAAGCTGCCATTTGGAAGCATTTCCCCAATGCCATTCTCAATTATAAGGGAGCCGCATCAATGAATTTTAAGAATAATAGCGACTTAGAGATTATCCCTAACACTGGTTCGTTGGGTAGACAATCCTTGCCTTCTTCACCGGCAAAAGTAAAAAAAGCGAAAGTCGGAAAGCTTAAGGCAGGCGACAAGATCAGCGGCACGTTGAGCGACGGTATGGGCCCGCTGTTTGGCGCCACCGTCTGCGAGATTGACGCGAAAGGACGTATCATCGAATCGGCCATCACCGATAATAACGGTCAGTTTACCATGAAGGTTCAGAATCCTGATGACAGCCTCCGCTTCAGTTATGTGGGTATGAAGACCACCAAACTGGCTATCGACAAGACGGAATACAAGATCAAGTTGCAGCCGGTACGACGCTTAGATGACCTGATGATAAAGCAGAAGAGGCAATCCGGACCAAGCACGCTGCCCATCCCGCAGCGAGAGATTTCCTACAAGGATCTCGATCAGATCATGGAGGAACGCGGAATGGTGAAAGCGGAAGATTTGGAACTGGAAGGTGACCCCGTGATATCGAACAGGAACAACCCCCGTGGCCTGATCAGTCTGA
>JAFZCU010000048.1 GCA_017556145.1 Prevotella sp.
TTCATCGATGCAAAGAAGGTGGGCTGTATGGGTGCCAGTTACGGCGGATTCATGACGATGTACCTGCAGACGCAGACGGATATCTTCGCAGCTGCCGTATCGCATGCAGGCATCGCCAACCACACCAGCTACTGGGGTGAGGGCTATTGGGGCTATAACTACAGCGAGGTGTCGATGGCCAACAGCTATCCCTGGAGCCATCGTGAGCTCTACGTCGACCAGAGTCCGCTCTTCAATGCCGACAAGATTCATACGCCGCTATTGCTGCTGCATGGTACGGTCGACACAAACGTGCCCATCATCGAGAGTCTTCAGATGTTCACCGCCCTGAAGCTGCTTGGGCGTGATGTGGCCCTTGTGGAGATTGCCGGAGAAAACCACCATGTGCTCGACTACGGCAAGAAAATCAAATGGCTCGGTGCCCAGATGGCATGGTTCCAGAAATGGCTCAAGGACGATCCTTCTTGGTGGGACGCCCTCTTTCCTCCAAAGCATTTATAAGAAGTGAATATTGAAGAATTAAAGGATAAGCGGATTGCGGTGCTGTTGTCGGGAGGTGTCGATAGCAGTGTGGTGGTGTATGAGTTCGCTAAAATCGGACTCCACCCCGACTGCTTCTATATCAAGATAGGCCCGGAAGAGAATGAGGAATGGGACTGCTCCAGCGAGGAAGATCTGGAGATGGCGACGGCTGTGGCGCATAAGTACGGCTGCAAGTTGGAAGTCATCGACTGTCATAAGGAATACTGGAACCAGGTGACCACCTACACGATGGAAAAGGTGCGTGCGGGTCTGACGCCTAATCCTGATGTGATGTGCAACCGTCTGATAAAGTTCGGGGCTTTCGATGAGAAACGGGGCCATGGCTACGACCTCATTGCCACGGGCCACTATGCCCAGACGGAGATCGACGCTGAGGGCCGCAAATGGCTCTGTACGAGTCCTGATCCAGTGAAGGACCAGACTGATTTCCTGGCACAGATCTACGACTGGCAGCTGAAGAAGGCGCTCTTTCCCATCGGCCATTATGTGAAGGATGAGGTGCGTCAGATAGCGGAGCGTGAACATCTGGTAAATGCCAAGCGTAAGGACTCGCAGGGCATCTGCTTCCTGGGTAAGATCAGCTACAACGACTATATCCGTCGCTATTTAGGTGAGCAGCCTGGCGATGTGATAGAACTGGAGACGGGTAAGCGTATCGGTGAGCATAAGGGGCTGTGGTTCCATACCATCGGCCAGCGCAAGGGAATGGGCTTTGGTGGCGGCCCTTGGTTCGTGGTGAAGAAGGATGTGGCTCAGAATATCCTCTACGTCTCGCACGGCTATGACCCCGAGACAGCCTACAAACAGGATTTCCCCGTCCACGACTTCCATTGGCTCACGACGGAATCCATGATGGATTGTGTTACTTTCAAGATCCGTCATACGCCTGAATATCACGCTGCGACGCTCGAATGGAAAAGCCCACAGGCGTTCATCGTGCATTCAAAAGAGAAGATCCACGGCGTGGCGCCAGGGCAGTTCTGTGTCGTCTACGATGCCAACCATCACCGTTGCCTTGGTTCTGGCGAAATCACGGTTTAGTATTTCACACAGATTTATATACTCACACAGATCTCACAGATTTTTTATTCCTCCGGATTATTCCGAGTCAATCGTCGCTTGCGACGACTATCTGTGAGATCTGTGTGACAATTTAATTATTTCTGAGTGAAAGATCCGAAGTAATCGAGGCAGACCTTTTGCCATTGCTTGGCATTCTCCAGCTGGTGTTGCATGCGGGCATCCGTCTCCTGCCAGCGCTGCTCATCGATGAAGGGCTTTGCCTCCTGCCAGATGCGGATGAAGTCCTCCACCTCCTTTACCCCCCGGCTATAACGGTACTGCATCTCCTCGTAAACAGTGCGTCCACTCTTCAGTCTGTAGGACCAGGGTACGCGATGGAACCACAACAGATAACGCTCGGGACAGGTGTTGATGTCGTCGTAGAGCGAACAATAAGGCTCGCGATACTGGGCTGTAGCATTTGAACCTGTGTGCGTACGGTCGAAACCAATCGAGTCGTTGTTGGCCTTGTGATAGTAGACCGGGCACCATTCAATGGGGTAGCGGGCGATGAAGCCTCCAGGCTCCGGACCATAGTGCTGGTCGAAGGCGAAGATATGGTGCAGTCCGATGGGCATCATATAGTCGACACATGCCTCACGGCTGCGGAGCATCATGTTGATAATCGGTTCGCTCTCGCTGTCAAATGTCTGTTTCAGCCACTCTTGTGCGATAGTCTCGCTGGAGAGGTTCGGGTTCCAGGCCAGACGTCCGAAGGCATACCAGTTGGCCTGTGAGAAATGGTGGCCGCACCAGTTCTTGTCGAGTCCGATGTTTGCAACACCTGCGATACCCACCAGTCGTGACGGCTCTACGAAGCCGAAGAACTCGCGCCACATCGGGGCCAGATACACCAGATGGCGCGACTGTCCGAGATACTCCTGCGTGATCTGCAGCTCTGCCATCTGCTTGGTCTTACGCATGGTGTCGAAGATGGGGGCATAAGGTTCACGGGGCTGGAAATCCAGCGGACCGTTCTTCGACTGCAGGATCACATTATCGCGGAACTGGCCGTCGAGGTCCTTGAATTCCGATACCGCCTGTTTCACACGATCCTCTCCCTTATGGGCAGCGCCATAGACGAACGAGCGCCACATGACGATACCTCCGTAGGGCTTCACCGCATCGGCCAGCATGTTGGCACCGTCGGCATGCGTGCGGTTATAGTCGAAAGGACCCGGCTGGCCCTCAGAATTAGCCTTCACCAGAAATCCCCCGAAGTCGGGAATCAGCTGATAGATCTCCTTGGCCTTCGCCTTCCACCAGGCTTTCACCTGCGCATTCAGCGGATCGGCCGTCTTCAGCGGCTTACCCCCGTTGACACCTTTGGCTGGTATTGTCATCGGCGAGCCGAAGTTTACAGAGAGATACACCTTGATGCCGTAAGGCCTGAGGATGTCGGCAATCTCCTTCACCTTATCGATATAGATGGCGGAGAGCATCTTCGGCGAGGCATTCACATTGTTGAGCACGGTGCCGTTGATGCCGATCGAGGCATTGGCACGGGCATATTCCTTGATGAGTTCCGCGTTGATGGGCTTAGGTTTCCATTGGTCGCTGTTTCTCCGTGTCCTTGGATCTTCCAGCGCCCAGAAGATGCTGAGTCCGGCATAGCCGCGCTCTATCGAGCTGTCGAGGTTGTCCCAATGGTTCAGGATACGCAGCTTATAGAAAGGTTCTGAATAGCCTTTCTCGCCTCTCAGCATGGCGTATGTGCCGTAGAGCAGGCCCGTCTCATTCTTGGCAGTGATGGTGTTGCCTTCTATCCGGTAGGCATCATCAGCCATCGTCGGATCTGTCACCAGCGTAGCCTTTGCACCCTGATAGTAGTTGCGTAGCTCTTCGGCAGCGACGCATTCGGGGCCCGTCACTTGTGCTTTCTGTACTTTGTCATATCTCAGCCACAACTGGTGGCCGTCCTCCGCCTTCACGATACCCGCAAAGGCAAGTGCAAACAATAAAAATGTAAGTTTCTTCATACCTATAGTCATATACTTGCTGCAAATTTACAAATAAATCTTCATTCTCAATGCTTAATTCTTGTTTTTTTATATCTTTAAACAAATATCCAACAAAATGAAACAATTCTGAAAAGGGCCGGCATCCTCGTGAGATGCCGAATATTTCTACTTTCATGTCTGCAAAGTATAACTTCCTCCGGAGCAAAGTACAACTTCCATGCCATGATTCTGGGAGTCCTCAGGTTGCTTTCGCATAGAGTACCGGCATCCCCGCTGGATTCCGTCTCAAAGTTAGGAAGTTAGCTTAACGTTTCAAATGTTTCATTTGTTTCATTACAAATTCGTTTTTCCGAAAATCGTCAAAATGGACCTATTAATGGGGAAGATTATTTATATAATTATAATTATATAAATAATCTTCTATAAACTACCCCATAAATCCCCAAAATTTGCAGTTCCTAACAACCAAATTGTAATGAAACAAATGAAACAAAATGAAACAAAACGATCTCTAATCATTTGGAATCTTCGACATCAAAAAGCAATGAAATCGTCTCGCTAAATTCTTCTATCGCTCGCTGTAAATAAGGACAGGTCAAACGTGCAATTATAGCAGCGAAGTTCATTTGGCCATCCATCTTACCTTCTGCCGTCTGAATATAATAAAGGTCACGATGTTCATAAGTGTTGAACCATCGTACAAACAGACGATTGCGAAATGCTTGTCTTCCGTCACCAGTAGCTGTTACGTAAAGCATGACATCATTATTTTGCTCAAAAAACTCCTCAATAATTGCAAAGACGGTTTGTTTGAGCTTCATGTCAAGCGGTGATTGACCGTGACGTTCATTGGTAATACTAAATTCAAAAGCTCCACTCGGGACGAAAGCATTATCCAACTTGAAGTCGATGTTGAATTCAACACCAGAATCGCTTACGAAATAGTAATGATCAGGCTTTCCTGATTTCTGCCACACCTTATATGGTGAATGCAGATTAATGATGTTTAATCTGAGCGTGTTCATAGTAGTAAGATTTAAGAGGATGACTATGCAAAGATCTCTTCCATTGTCATCCCCGACATTCTCATTTGATGGATCTCTTCAAGCTCACGCTGTTTTTCTTCCATGCGCTTTTTCTTGTCTTCAAGGTATTCGCGAAAAGCAGCGCGAACTTCCTCACGGGTCCTTTTTCTTCTTGTTGTTTCCATAATGATTCTTGGTTTTAAATTCATAATCCGCTGCAAAGATAGGAACTTTTTCCCATACTTCCAAACTTTTCCGATAAAAAATACGTTTTTTCTTGTCAGGGGACAAACAGATATGATATGCCATACACCTGTCCATCGGCATGTCTCTCGTATTCCTCCATCAATGTCATCATCTGTTGCTTATCCGACGGAATACTTCTGCCTCATAGTTCACAAATGATGTACGAGAATTGGGATAATTTGGCCTGTTTTTCCTGCATTTTTTTAATTTTATGGATGAAAATGGCAAAAAAAAGGATTCCAGAGTTCTATTTTAATAAAAATTGTGTATCTTTGTAGCGGTGTTCTCAGGAACACATAGAAAGAATGACAAAAATATCAAAACAAATATTAACATGAAACAGAAAAAAACTTTGATCTGGGCAGTAATGATTGGCACGGCAATCGTTGGACTGACAGCGTGCGGAATCGATATGCCTAAGGAAACGAAGACATCGTTCGAGACGATGACAGTGCAGAAACAGGACATCACGGTGCCCTTGAAGTTCAGTGCCAAGCTGAAGGGACAGTCGGACGTGACCATCACACCTCAGGTGAGCGGACAGTTGGTGAAGATTGCCGTCAGCGAGGGTCAGCAGGTGAAGAAGGGCCAGGTGCTCTTCGTCATCGACCAGCGTAATGCACAACTCGAACTGGAGGCCGCACAGGCCAACCTGCAGGCTGCCCTGGCTCAGGAGAACTCTGCCAAACTGGAGTTTGAGTCGAACAAGAACCTGTTTGAGAAGAAAATCGTGAGCAGCTATATGCTGAACAATTCCGAGAACTCCTATAAGCAGGCGCAGGCTTCGGTGGCCCAGGCCCGTGCGTCGGTCAACCGCGCGAAGGTGAACCTCGGCTTCTGCACCATTACGGCCCCTGTGGCAGGTCTCATTGGCGAGATTCCTGTGCGCACTGGCGACCAGGTGTCACCGGGTTCGCGCCTAACCATTGTCAGCGGCAACACGAACATGGACGCCGAGTTCTCCGTGACGGAGGCGCTTATCGAAGAGTCGGTGCAGGCAGGTGCGACTCAGTCCGATAAGGCCAAATACATGGCCGAACTGCCGCCCGTAACCTTCGTAATGAAAAGCGGTACGGAATATCCGCACAAGGGGCGTATTACCAGTCTGACCGGCGTGGTGGATGCAGCCACCGGTTCATTGGGCGTAAAGGCTACGTTCCCCAACCCTGACGGCCACCTGTTCTCAGGCATCCAGGGTACAGTGGTGTTGCCGATGAGTGAGAAGGACGTGATGTTGGTTCCCCAAATTGCTGTTGTAAAGCTTCAGGACAAGCAGCAGGTGTATAAGGTGAAGGCCGACAGCACGGCAACGGCCGTCGAAGTGACAACGGTAGACTTCGGCAACGGCAAGGACTTCGCCGTTACCAGCGGACTCAATGTAGGTGACAAGATTGTGACCGTCGGAGCGAATAACGTACAAGAAGGGCAGAAAGTGCTGTTTCCAGAGGAAGAAGTGAAAAGTGAAAAATAATCTATGAAGAACAATATATTTATCAATAGATATGTGATGGCGTGCGCCATCAGTATCGTTATTGCGATGGTAGGCTTCATCTGCATGAAGTCGCTGTCCATTGAGCAGTATCCCAGCATTGCTCCGCCACAGGTAATGGTGGTCACCAACTATACGGGTGCTGATGCTAACACGATTATGAAGTCGGTCATCCAGCCGTTGGAGGAAAATATCAACGGTGTGCCCGGCATGACCTATATCACCTCGAAGGCATCGTCGTCTGGCGACGTGAACATTTCGGTATATTTCGAACAGGGCACCGACCCCGACATGGCGGCGGTGAACGTGCAGAACCGCGTGTCAAGGGCACTGGCCTTGCTGCCCGCTGAAGTGACGCAAGTGGGTGTCCAAGTGATGAAACTCCAGAGCAACATCTTGCGCATCCTTGCGGTGAAAAGTTCCGACGGTAAGTATAACGATGACTTCATCTCAAACTACGTTGATATCAACATCAAGCCTCGCCTGCAGCGTATCACTGGTGTGGGCGACGTACAAAGCTTGGGTAACACCTACGCCTTGCGTATTTGGATGAAACCTGACGTGATGGCACAATACGGTCTGACACCTAACGACGTCTTCGCTGCCATCGGCAGCCAGAGCTTTGTGGCGGCTACGGGTTCCTTAGGCGAACAGTCGGAGAACAAATACCAGTATTCGATGGAGTACAAGGGTACACTGAAGACCGTCGAGGAGTTCAACGACATCGTCCTGAAGACAAGCGAAGGGGGTCACCTGCTGCACTTAGGCGATGTGGCCGAGGTGGAGATAGGTGCCCAGAGCTACAGCTTCCTGTCGAACATCAACGGCCAGCCCGGTACGATTCTCATGGTGTTCCAGGCACCTGAGGCCAATGCGACGGAGGTGAATGCGCGCATCACGAAGATGTGTGACGACATGAAGGCAACGATGCCCGCAGGACTGGAGTTCGTCACTCTGCAGACTTCCGACGACTTCCTCTTTGCGGCCATCCACAACGTGGTGGAAACGCTCGTTATCGCCATCATCCTCGTGGTGCTTGTGGTGTTCTTCTTCCTGCAGAACATCAAGGCAACGATTATTCCTTCTATCTCCATCATCGTGTCGCTGTTGGGTACGTTTGGCATCGTTGCGCTGGCAGGATTCTCGCTCAACATCCTGACGCTCTTCGCACTCGTGTTGGCCATCGGTACGGTGGTGGATGATGCCATCGTGGTCGTCGAGGCTGTCATGGCGAAGATGGAGGGCGGCATCAGCGACGCCCGTGAAGCTACGCGCCAAGCCATGAGCGAGGTGTCGGTAGCCGTCATCTCGTGTACCTTGGTGTTTATGGCCGTGTTTATCCCTGTGACGTTCATGAGTGGCACGTCGGGCACGTTCTTCACCCAGTTTGGTGTGACCATCGCTTCGTCGGTCGGTCTGTCGTGCGTGTCAGCCCTGACGCTGTGTCCCGCCCTTTGTGCCATCATGTTGAAGATGTCGGAGAAGGACGGTAAGAAGAAGTCGCTGACCTATTACACGAAGAAGGCTTACTCCGTGAGCTACAACGCCATCTACAATAAGTACAGCAAGAGCGTGCAGAAGTTCATCAAGCGCCCCGTGCTGGCATGGGGTCTGCTGGCCATTGCCGGCGTACTGCTGTTCTTTTTCATGAAGAACCTGCCGTCGGGTCTCGTACCGCAGGAGGACCAGGGCGTCTTCCTCGCTGAGATCCGTGCACCGGAGGGCTATACGCTGAAGCAGACGCAAGAGCTGACGAAACAGGTGGAGGCGAAGGTGAAGGAGATTCCTGAACTGGAGAGCTTTGCCACAGCCTGCGGTTACGGTCTGATCTCGGGCAACGGTTCCAACTATGCCACGCTCGTCGTCCGCCTGAAGAACTGGGACGACCGCCCCGGCATGAACCACCTCATTGACCTCGTCATTGGCCGTATCTACTTTGCCTGCAAGGATATCAAGAACGTGCAGGTGCTGCCCTTCCAGCTGCCACAGGTGCCCGGCTACGGTTCAAGCAACAGCGTGAGCCTCGTGATACAGGATCCCTCTGATGGCAACTTGTCGGAGTTTGCCAAGCATACCCAGAATTTCCTGACCAAGTTGGAAGAGCGGCCTGAAATCAGCATGGCTATGTCATCTTACTCGGAGCGCTTCCCGAAGTTCCAGGTTGAAGTCGATGCCACCCAATGCGACCGTGCTGGCGTGTCGCCCAAGACGGTGCTTAGCACGCTTGGTTCCTACTGCGGTGGAGCGTACATTGGCAACTTCAACCAGTTTGGTAAGGTCTACCGCATCATGGCTGCTGCTGCGCCCGAATACCGTCTCGACCCGTCATCGCTGAACAACATCTTCGTGCAGGTGAAGGGCGGCAAGATGGCCCCCATCTCTGAGTTCGTCTCGCTGAAGGAAATTGTCGGCCCGGCAAACATCGAGCACTTCAACCTGTTCCAGAGCATCACCTGTAACATCATGGCCAACGGCTGCAGCGAAGGTGAGGTTCATGAGATTATCAAAGAAATGTTTGAGAAGGAGATGCCCAAGGGCTATACCTACGAGTACAGCAACATGTCGCGTGAGGTGGAGGAAGCCGCCGGCTCGAACACCACCGCTATTATATATATAATCTGTGTCATCCTCATCTACCTCATCCTGGCTTCGCTCTACAACTCGTGGTTCACACCGTTAGCCGTGCTGTTGAGCGTGCCTTTTGGACTGATGGGAGCCTTTATCTGCGCCTACTTAGGCTCACTGCTTAACCTGCCCGGCATGGATAATAACATCTATCTGCAGACGGGTGTCATCATGCTGATAGGCTTGCTCTCAAAGACGGCCATTCTGATTACCGAGTTCGCCTCCGAGCGCCGTGCTCAGGGCATGAGCATCGTCGAAGCGGCCTTTGCCGCCTGTCAGGAGCGTCTGCGCCCGATCCTGATGACCGTAGCCACGATGATCATCGGTATGATACCGCTCGTCATCGCCGGTGGTGCCGGTGCTAATGGTAACCGCGCCCTCGCCCTTGGTGTCATCGGCGGTATGGCTGTAGGCACCATCGCCCTGCTGTTCGTCGTTCCCGCCTTCTTCATCGTGTTCCAGAAGCTCCACGAAAAATTCCAAGGGAAGGAAGTAAAAGAGGTAATAGTGAAAAGTGAATAGTGAAAAATTTGCTACTGCATATGAAAATAAAAGATATCATTATTGCTGCAGCTGCGGGCATGATGCTCACGGGCTGCGGGCTATACGATAAATACGAGTCGGCAACCACTGCACCAGCCGATGTGTTCGGCTCGTCTGTTAATAGTTCAGAGAACTCTCTGGCCCAGTTGTCGTGGCGTGAGTTCTTCACCGACCCGCTGCTCCAACAGCTGATTGTGCAGGTGTTGGCCAATAATACCGACCTGAACTCTGCCCGTATTGCCGTAGAGAAAAGCGAGGCCTCGCTGAAAGCTGCCAAGTTGGCCTATCTGCCGTCGCTCTATTTCTCGCCGCAGGGTACGTTGGCCAAGTTCGACGACAACCCGTGGTCGAAGACCTACAACCTCCCGCTGCAACTGTCGTGGGATGCCGATGTGTTCGGCTCTATCACCAACAAGAAGCGTTCCGCTGAGGCTGTGCTCCTGCAGGCACAAATGGGCGAGGAGGCTGTGCGCACTAACCTCATCAGCGCTGTCGCCCAGCAATATTACATGCTCCAGCTGCTCGACCGTCAGTTGGAGATCCTGACGATGACCGACAGTCTGTGGGGTGCCTCGTTGGAGACCCAGAAGTCGCTCTATGAGAACGGCAAGGCATACTCGACCGCAGTCAACCAGATGGAGTCGTCGTATCTGAACGTGAAAACGCAGATTGTCGATGTGCGCCGCAACATCCAGGCCACCGAGAATGCCCTCTGCCGGCTGATGGCCATTACGCCGCAGCACATCGAGCGCAAGAATTGGGGCAGTGCCGCCTTGCATCACCCTGATGCGCAAGGGGATACTGGCCAGCGCATGTTCGACACACAGTTCCTGAAGATTGGCGTACCCGCCACGATGCTTGAACTGCGTCCAGACATCCGTATGGCCAACCACGCCATGGAGGAGGCTTTCTATAACACGCAGGCCGCACGTGCTGCTTTCTTCCCTACAATCACGCTGACGGGAACAGGAGGCTGGACCAACTCGGCAGGCAGTGCGGTCATCAATCCCGGCAAGCTGCTCCTCAGTGCCGTCGGCCAACTCACGCAGCCCATCTTTGCCCGCGGCAAGCTGAAGGCTAACCTGAAAATCAATCAGCTGACGCAGGAAGACCTGCAGAAGAAATACGTGCAGACCGTGATCGATGCCGGCAACCAGGTGAACGAGGCCATGGCCGACTGTCAGGCCGCCCGCGAGAAATATGCCTATTACCACCGTCAAGTGGAGGTGCTCTACGAAGCCTATGCCGGCACCCATGAACTGATGGACAACGGTAAGGCCAATTACATCGAGGTGCTCACCGCTCAGGAGAATCTCCTCAGCTCGCAGCTCAATGAGGCCTCCAACATGTACAAAGGCGCCCAGGCTGTCATCGCCCTCTACATCGCCCTCGGCGGCGGCACAAAATAGTCTTAGCTCAACGACTTGAAACGAATAACGAAGAGCATTCAGCTGCTAAAATGCAGTTGGATGCTCTTTTTATGGTTTCAGGGCTTCTGCGCCCTATTTCACCTTCAGCTTCATTATTCCTCGTTATCCCAAGGGGAATATTATGGCAAAAATTCACTTTGTTATGAAACGGTACTACAGATGTTGATCGCGGTATTGTTTAGCTGTCATGCCGGTAACGCGCTTGAAGTAACGGTAGAAGGTAGTGGGTTCGGAGAAACCGAGCAGGTAGGCCGTTTCCTGAAGCGTTTGTGTGGCATGTGTCTCGATGAGGCGCTTGGCTTGCGCTATCACGTATTGCTCTATCCATTTTACAGGTGAATGACCATTCGTGGCTATACGGATGACTTTGCTGAGATATTTAGGGGTAAGGTTCAGCAGATCAGCGTAGAACTTCAACTCGCGCGACTCCCGATAGTGTTTTACCACCAGATCGCAGAAACAGTTGAAGAGCACGGTGTGGCGGTTCTCGTTCCATTGCTTGTCTTGTTCGTGACGGTAGGAATTGAGGAACTCATAGCCTACGGCCAGTTGAGCCAACAGGACTTGATAGCGGTGAGGCAGTTCCTTTTCGGTTGTGTTAGCAATGATGTTAAGTTGATCTACGATGGCAAGCAGGTGTGCGGCCTGCTCGTCGGTCAGCGAACAGACGGGGGCGTAGTTGAATTTCTCGTGATCGTGGCTAAATGTGTGGAAACGGAGGTCGCCGAGTATCTTCGGCGATATGAACAGCACGGCGTAGGAGAAATCGTCGGAACAATCCATCGGGTGCATGATATGACCGGGAAGAATGATGGTCAGGTCGTTTTTGTGGTGGGTGATGAGACGCATGTCGTACATGGCCCGTGCGCTGCCGCTCAGAATGAGGGTCAGGATGATGTGCGGGAATACGAAATCTTCGTTGTAGCCGAAGAAGCGTGGCATCTCACGGACAATCAGAATGTCGTCTCGCTGAAAGGGCTTTAGTAGATCTTCAGAGGTTGTCATTTTTTTCCACATTTTATATGTTGGCATGCATAGAAGTGTCATTTGTTTGCAAATTTACTGTTTTTCTTGGATTATGCAAAAGAGAAGCGAACTTTTGCCATAAAATATACCTAAATTGTTATAGAGTAGATATAAATAATGCAGTACTTTTGTAGCCAGATGCAATTATATAACACATATTAACAATGATGAGAACAAAATTACTCTTTTCCATGATGCTCCTGTTTGTGGGAGTAAGCATGCAAGCTCAGTCTGTTGCAACTCAGCAGATGGACGAGCGGTTCAACGACAACAAGCTGCCCTATGGCTGGTTTACCGAGGGCTGGAAGGTTGACAGTACTGGTGTGATCAGGACAGAGGGTTCCTCTTCTGGCTTCGACATCGGAGAAATGATGGGTGGCGAAGAAGGTTTCGACCCAAGTAAGCTCATGGAATCATTCACGGGTGGCGACAGCAAACCCAACTACTTGCTCACACCGCCCTTGATGGTTAAAGAGGGCGAGTCGCTGGTGTTCTTGGCTAAGAAAGAGAAGTCAGACGATTCCAGCTCGAGTTTCAGCTTTGGCGGCTCCAACGACTCCACCTTTGTCGTGGAGCGCTCGTTATACAGCCGTAACCAATGGGTACGCGTGGCCGATTTCACGCTCGACCTCGACACTATCTACAAGACTTTCACCATTACCAATACCCCTTCTGGTGAATACCGTTTCCGCTTCAGGGTCGGTGATACTGCTGTGCTGATTGACAGCGTGGCCGGTTTCCACATCGACAACGAGGCTCCCGACATATACATCATAGAGAACGATGCAAGGGCTTACCATTTAGACTTCAGCCTCTGCACGGAGGACAGCACCCGGACGCTCAAGGTCATCAATACTGCTACGGGTACGCTGAAGGTGGACATTGTCTCTGACGATGCTGCCCTGTTCTCAGTGAGCCCCGCCCAAGTGGAGGTGGCTGCCGCCGACTCAGTCGACGTGAATATCACCTTCAATTTCGCAGCAGGCAAGCCCGGCAAGAACGAGGCACAAATCACGTTCACTCCTTCCGACGAGCGCGTCTGGGCCAAGCCCCTGCATGTTATGGCCGTTGTTACCCAGCCCGGCGTGTGGATGGAGGACTTTAATGCCAACGTCCAGCCTAAGGGATTCTTCGCCGAGGGATGGGAGTTCCGCGACAGTGTGGCAACTACCAGTGAAGACGACGGCATGGGAGCCATGTTCGGCGGCGGTTCGTCGTCGTTCTTGATGACCCCGCCTCTCAAAGTTGAAAACATTAACGAGGTACTGCTCTTCTCAGCCAAGAGCGGTGGCGATGATGGCATGGCTGGCATGGGTGCCTTGTTCGGTGGTGGCGGCTCGTCTATCGTTGTCGAGAAGTCGGTCTATGGCAGCAACAAGTGGGAGAAAGTGAAGGAGTTCACCGAGCCCCTCGACTCTGTTTACAGAACGCTCTGGGTGGGTTACATCGAGCCCGGTGAGTACCGCTTCCGTATCAGTGCTTCTGACAGCATCGTTGTTGACAGCATCGCTGGATTCCACCTCGACGAGAACGCCCCCGACATCTACGTGCTCCATAACAATTCGGCTACCCGTGCCGTCAACTTCGGCATGCCGCAGGCCAACAGCACCCAGAGGCTTGGCGTGGTCAACACGGGTACCGGAAGACTGCAGGGCGCCATTGCCTCTACTGATGAGAACACCTTCGCCCTCAGTGCCAAAACGTTTGCCGTCAATGCTGGCGACACTGCCTACGTCGATGTCACCTATCTCTTCGACGAGCAGTCGTTAGGCATTCACCAAGGTATGGTCAACTTTACACCGGCGAGCCCTGTACTTGTCCCCCTCACTTACCCGCTCATAGCTTATAGCACCTATGCGGATGCTTGGACGGAGGACTTCGAGCCGGAATACCTGCGAGAAGATGAGACAAAGCCTATCGACCTGCCCGCTGGCTGGGAGACCACTGGCTGGGAGGTCAAGCTGCCCGGTAGCGGTGGTGGTCTGATGGATATGCTTGGCAGCATGATGGGAGGCGGTGGCGACGCACCCAAGTCGTGGATGGCCACTACAAGTTCAGATGCCTACGAGCTCATCAGCCCGCGTTTGCAGGCCAACAAGGGCGACGTACTGCGTTTCGAGGCTGAGCTGGGTGGTGGCGGCCTGATGGCCATGATGGGTATGTTCATGGGGGGCGGCGCCAGCGGCCAGTTAAACGTTTTCTATAAGGTAGATGCCAGCGGTACCATTGCTCCCAACAACGATGACTGGACTTACTACGACACGGTCGTACAGAACGGCTACGTCTATTTTGTGGCACCCTATTCAGGCGTCTATCAGTTACGCTTCACCTCTCCGAGCGCTTCTCTCGACAACTTCTACGGCTTCCGCAAACCCATTCAGGGAGTTAGCCTTTCTGATGATAACGACAACGTGAACGCCGCCGTATTCGAGCAATACAACGGCAAGACCGTCAACGTCAGCTATGAACGTACGCTCTCCGCCACCCTGCAGAGCGACGGCACATGGATTCCCCGCGCCTACATCGTCAGTCTGCCCTACGACTACGACTTCACCGACTATTACGAGGCCGATCAGGCTAGAATCTTCCGCCTCGCTTTCAAGGAGGAATACTACAAACAGTTCATCTTCCTGCCCGATTTCAGCATTGTAGGAGGCGAATACAAAGTTCCAACCCTCATGCAAGCCGGCAGGGCCTACCTCGTTGTGGTCAACAAGGGACAGCTCAACTTGAGCGCTACTGGTGTCACGCTTAACAATGCCATAGTTGACGACGAAAAGAACGTGGTCAACAGTTTCGAGGACTGGTACTTTGAGGACAAGTTCACACCCGTAGGAAAATGGCAAGCCAACTTCCGAAGCATTTCCGACGTGGAGGCCGACAACATGAACATCTACGGCATGCGCGAGGATGGCACCTGGGCACGCTTCCAGTCGGAAGGTGGCGTGGAGCAGTACCTCCTGGCTGCCTTCCGCGGCTATTTCGAGGCTGCTGCCCCCGCAGCGGCACGTGTGCGTGCTGCTGCCCAGTCTGGCACATACAAGAGCATGTTCCAGTTGAGCGACCAGCAGGGCACCAGCACAGGCGAGAACGTCAACTACGAGAATCTGGGCTATGACGGCAACATCCCTTACATCAACTACTCGCCTACCGGCATCCAGCCCACCTTCCATATCATCGATACCGACGGCACCCACAGCATCTACGACCTGCAGGGCCGTCTGCTCAATGTCAAACCTGACAAGGGACTGTTTATCGAAAATGGAAAGAAAGTCGTGGTTAAGTGAGAGAAGAATCGGGCGAAGCTCAAGGTCGTCAATCGTTAATCCAAATGAGGGTGTGTCTATTTTGACACATCCTTTTTTATTGGCGCTAATATTGAGGCGGGAATTTGAGGAGACGGCGGAAGAAATAATAATAGCGAAATGTTTGGAAATATAAAACATTTAAACTATCTTTGCACCGAAAAGGAATTATTACTCACCTTATAAGAGGCATAAAATCATGAACAGACTGATCATGTTGATTTTGCTCGCGGCAATGGGTAGTCAGAGGGCACCCTTGTCTGCGCAGAACATCTTTTATCGTGTTGACAGCATGCTGACTGTGAACTACCGTAAGGGCGATGTAGATACGACCTATATTACACGGCCTGCGACGAAATGGACTGTCACGGCGCGGATGAATGTGTCGGGAGCAAAGATTGAAGCCGAGGGGATAGATCAGGGGCAACATTTCAAGGCGGAGATGGAAGCCAACAGGAAGGCGACACTCAGCATGGGTGTCAGCTACCTCGGCTTTACGCTTAGTGCGGCGCTCAATCCCGCCAAGCTGATGGGCAAGTACCGTGACTACGAACTGAACTTCAACAGCTACGGCCGGCGCTTCGGCTTCGATGTTGTCTATCAGGATGCCAAGAACTTCACGGGCTGGCACGACCACGAGGGCATGGAACGCGTTATACTGCCAGACGGCGTGCTGTCGGTGAAGACGCTGAACCTGAATGCCTTCTACGTGTTCAACAGCCGCCTCTTCTCTTATCCCGCCGCCTTCTCGCAGAGTTACATCCAGCGGCGCTCTGCCGGCAGTTTCCTCCTGGCAGCGTCGGGCCAGGGTCAGCACGCCACCCTCGACTGGGATCAGGAGATGCAGCTGAAGATGACGAACATCGGTATCGGTGCGGGTTATGGCTACAACTACGTGCCAAGCCAGGGCTGGCTGCTGCACATATCCGCCCTGCCCACGTTCATTGTCTATAGCAACACGTCGATGACGTTCGGCGACACTCGCGTACCCCTTCACTACCACTTCCCCGAGGCCATCATCACTGGGCGCGGTGCCGTTGTCCGTCAGTGGGGCAACAAGTTCCTGGGCATGTCGATGGTATTCAATTTCACCAACATCGGCCATGAGGAGAGCCTTGCCCTGCACAACATCAAATGGCGAATCCGCACATTCTTCGGTCTGCAACTTGGTAAGAGATGATTAATTCTTTGTAATAGTTTTGTGTTAACGGGAGCGCACACATAACGACATCTATATCACTTTAACAATATTTAATAGAATAATGACATCTATTTTAAGAAAAAGGAGTACTTTTGTAACAAATATAAATAATACTTTTATAAATAATACTTTACTAAATGGATGTTTTTATGAAGAAATTATTAACGCTCTTTGCACTGCTTTGTGGAGGTGTTCTTACTTCACAGGCAGAAGACTGGGGCACCACGAAGACTGCCCTCGACACGATGGTGAACGCCAAGATCGTCAGATGGAGCAAATCCGTGCCTAAAGACAGTCTGGCTAAGTCATTCAATGGCCTGGCCAACAGTTATGGAAACAGTGCCAAACCTTCTTATGCCGGCAACTCTGGCGGTAGCACCAGCACCATCGACATCAGCACGCTTCTGGGTGGTGGCGGTAGCACTACCAATGGCAACGATACGCTGGTTGTCAGTCGTGCAGACGACAATACGGAACAGTACGTTGCCGAGGATACTGTCTATTTCAAAGGTGCCATCGACGAGAAGCGCATGATCTTTAAAGACTCGATCTTCCTGACCCGTTTGAGCCACTATATGTATGTGAAAGAAAATGATATCCTTAAAATCTCAGTGAAGGATGCTGGTACCATCAAGATCTATGCAGTGCCAACAACCGATGATGACCAGAATCAATTGTTTTTCCAAACAGCTCCTGGGTTCTACTCAGGTAATTATATGGACGCTAAGCCCTCCCAACAAGCCACCCTTAACTGGAACAACTTCGGCGCATCAGCAGTTAACTACAACCTGACGAATCCGCCGACGAGTACGACGTTTACCTTTGGCGGCTCTGGTAGCACTGGTACCACTGGTGACACGGCTGCGCCTAAAGACACCACGCTGAACTGTTATAAAATCTTTTATTTCCAAGTAAAGCAAGGCGAGTACGAGTTTTATTTTAAGCAGTACACCAAACTCTACGGTGTTGAGCTGGTACGTACAGGCTCCCAGCAGAACATGATCAATTTCCCGGATAATGGTACCGACAATATTATTCTCGGTGATGATGTGGATATCGACGTGCCGAAGTTAGAGGCCAACACGAAAGCCTATACCGTTCTGGCATTTGATGAGGGCGGTGAGAACGCCATCATTGAACTGATATCGATGGAAGACGAATTCAAGAAGGGTGATATCATCAAGATTGCCGGTGCTTATCGTGACAACAACGAGAAAGTGGCCAAGTTCGACCTCCTGACAAAAGATGGCGACTCGGAACGAATCTTGTTTACGACCTCACAATTGGTAAATGGTAAGAAAGATGCTAATGCGCCGAAGGTTGAAACATACACTCTGATGCAGAATGCGAACAATCTCTATATTAAGCCTTCTAAGGACTCAGAGACAACATTATTCGTGAGCAAACTGCAGGTAATCCGTGCCAGCGATACCGACAAGAGTTACCGCCAAGGCCCGAAACTCGTCTCCAAAGTGATCCGATGGAAAGAAGAGGTTGCAGCAGGTAGTCTGGCCGACGAGTATACGAGCATGGACAACTCCTATGCCGCACCTAAGAGCAGCAGCATGAGCTTCGGCAGCAGCAAGACGACTGAGGTGCCCGACGGCGCTCCCAGCGATACCCTTAAGATGTCGCGTGTAGATGCCGACAAGGTGCAGTCGCTCGTCTGTGATACCGTCTATTTCCGCTCATCGGTCGATCCCTGCAGCAACCATTATAAGGACTCTATCTATGTGACCCGCTTCAGCCACTTCCTCAACACCGCCGCTGCATCGGGCGAGAAGAACGTGCTGAAACTGAACCTGATGACGGAAGGCACCCTGAAGATCTATGCCCGTCCGACCGACGCGGCTGCTGCCGACCGAACCATCGTGGTGACACAGGGCGACCGTGAGGTGATCAATGCCACGCTACCTGCCGATGGTGATAAGGCGACTGAGAAACTGAACCTCGATGCGTTCTCCTCCACCCACAACTACAATCTGGCCAATCCCCCCAAGACAAGCAGCAGTAGTTTTGGCATGGGCAGCTCTAGCTCTCCGGTCAACGTGGATGTCTATCCCGTGCTCTATTCGCGCGTAGATGCCGGTGAACTGACACTTGAATATCCTGTAGGGGCTGTGGAGATCTATGGTGTTGAGTTGGTGATGGTTGATCAGAGCGGTCTGAAAGCCCTCATCGACTTCCCCGACGACAGCAACGACGGTATCATAAAACATGGTGCTAAGATGGATATGGTAACACCCAAGAGCGGCTCTGCAATCACCTGCTACAAGTTTGATGGTCCACACGACAAGAAGTCAGTTGAACTGGAGGTGGAAGGTGGCTTCAAGAGTGGTGATATCGTGAAGATAAGCGGTCTAATCAACGAAAGCGACAACAAGAAGGCCGGCCAGCTCATACTTTACACGATGGATGACGACATATTCACTTTGATTGCTACAACCGATCAGCTGGTAAATGTCAAGACTGACAATAACAAGCCGTTCCTCGAATCGTTCACACTGGGTAAAGACTACCAGACACTCTATATTGCCCGCAGCGACGACAGTGAAATTACCTGCTATTTGAGTTGTGTGAAGGTGCTGGGTGAACGTAGTAACGAAGAGACGGCTCAGATCCGAGCCCTCCAACGTGAGAACAGATCCCTCTACTATGGCGATGGTGACGTCACGGGCATCAGTACGATTCAGGCAACGCCAGTCGATGCGCCTCTGTATAACCTCTCAGGACAGCGCATAAGCAGCGATTATAAGGGCGTCGTCATCCAGAATGGACGCAAATTCATCAAGAAGTAATCAATGACAATTAAAATATATAAAGATATGAAAAAGCAACTGATTCTTGTCCTGCTGGCACTGCTGCCCATGTTGGCTTTTGCAGAAAAGAGGGGCGTTATCTATGAGGGAATCTATTTTATAGTATATGACGACGGTACCGCCCACGTCACCTGGAACCCGGAGCGTTACAGCGGCGACATTGTCATCCCCGCATCGTTTGTCTTTGAAGGAAAAGAGTATCACACGGTCAGCCTCACCGACTATGCCTTCTATGAGTGCTTCGACCTGAAGTCAATATCTCTCCCCAATGGTCTGGGCTTCATCGGTCCCATGGCCTTCCAGTATTGTGTCTCATTGGAAGAGATTACCATCCCCGAGACGGTTAACACCATTGCTGCCGGTGCATTCGCCGACTGCATCAGCCTGCATAAGTTCAATATGCCGAAGCAGCTGGTCAACATCGGCGAGGGTGCCTTCTACGGCTGTCCGCACATCTCATGCCTCAATATCCCCAAGACCGTGCAGTTCATTGGCGGTCAGGCCTTCGACCAGTGTTTTATCGAGACGATCTTCGTCAACAATGTCTTCACGCTGAAGAGTGGTGACGTGCTGCCCTTCTCTGACGAGACCTTCAATCACGCCATGCTCTATGTGCCCGAGGGTATGTGGCGCGAGGCTGTCTATGCCAGCGCCTACTGGAAATACTTCGCGAATATCCGCGAGGCTACCGTCAAGACCGGTTCGCTGCAGGCGGCAAGGGCCTATATGATGCTCGATGCACAGACCCACCGCCATCTGGCCTATGAGGGCGGTAACGAACTGAATGCCGACAAGGCCTTCTACACCTTTGACGAGTCAGACGCCGACTTCAGCTGGCAATTTGTGGAAGAGGGTGGCAATAAGTATCTCTACAATATCGGTGCCAAGAAGTTTGCCAATGTCAACGCAGCTGGTGAGCTGGAACTGAGCAGCCAGGCTCAACCTATCAAGATGGAGCAGGAGGAAGAGGGCGTTAAGATTGGTAATAAGACCTTTTTCTTCGTGGCCAACAGTCAGGTCAATGCCGATGATAATGCCACCGCCATCAAGGGCATTATGATGCAGCCTGAGGAAGATGCCGATGCCGTTTGGTACACGCTCGATGGCCGTCAATTGCATGATGCACCTGTCATCAAGGGTATCTATCTGCGCAATGGAAAGAAGGTGACAGTGAAATAAAATCCTGATATGAGAAGACATCTGCTCATTGTCATGATGATGCTATGCGGAGGAACACTTAGTTCCTCCGCCATAGATTGGGGAGGTACGAAATCCGCCCTCGACACGATGGTGAACGCCAAAATCGTCAAGTGGAACAAAACCATTGCTGCCGACACCCTGCCCTCGCAATTCTATAGCGTATCTCATAGTTATGGCAGTACTTTCAAGCCTGACTATGCTGGCATCACCAGCGGCAAATTCGACTTCTCAAACATACTGAACGGGGGCGGCGCGAGCAACGACGACACACTGTCCATCATCCGCATCGACAACAAGGCGGTACAATATGTGGCTGAGGATACCGTCTATTTCAAAGGTCCGATTGACGCGACACGCCAGATGTTCAAAGACTCTATCTTTGTCACCCGCCTGAGCCACTATCTGTATGTTCAGGCCGACGAGAGAGCCAGTGCAACTAATCCCACAAAACTGGTGACGGTTTCGTTAAAGGATGCAGGTACGTTGAAGATATATGCTGTGTCAGATGCACCATATGGTGGAAAAATCTGGCTTACCAAGAATGCGGATGATTGGGATTATTCGGAAGACCTTTCTACTAAAACCACCGATCAGGCCACCATTAACTGGAACAACTTCGGCGTATCTGCCGTCAACTATAACCTGTCGAATCCGCAGGCCAACAAGTCGAGCTCCTATTATAAAAGCGACTCCTCGACGGAGTCGAAGGATACTACACTGAATTGTTATGAGATCCATTATTTCAGCGTAGAACAGGGCGAATATACAATAGGTTTTTCTCAAAATACCAAGATCTATGGCATCGAACTGGTACGCTCGAGTGTCAAGCAGGACATGATCAACTTCCCCGACACAGGTCTGGATAATCTGGAACTCGAAAATGTGGAAATCGATATGGAGAAACTGGAGGCCAACAGCAAGCTCTATACAGTCCTGGTTCTCGAAAACGATGAGTCCTGCATCAAGGTAATTCCTACCGACGGCCATTTCAAGAAGGGTGACGTCGTCTCTATCGCCGGAGCCTATCTGGCTGACAACTACAAAAGGGCTCTGATCAACATCATCGATGACAATAATATGGCGATATTTACGACCGATCAACTTGTGAATGGCAGAAAAGATCCCAGTCCTCCAAAAATAGAGCAATATGCGCTGATGCAGGATATGGATTATATCATTGTCTCACCTGACTATAGGTCAGAAACTGTTGTTTACCTGACCAAACTGCAGGTAACGCGTGCGAGCGAGTTGGACAAGAGTTACCGCGAAGCTCCGAAGATCGTCTCCAAGGTGGTTCGATGGAGTGAGACGGCCGCTTCAGACAAATTGGCCGACAGCTATATGAGTGTGGATAATCCATACGTCCCGGCTCCCGTGAGTATCACCTCCATCTTTGGCCGCAATAAGGGACCGGCATCCAGCGATACGCTCAAGCTGATGCGTACGGATGCCGACAAGGTGCAGTCGCTGGCCTGCGATACCGTCTATTTCCGCTCTTCAGTCGACCCCTGCAGCAATCACTACCGCGACTCCATCTACGTGACGCGCTTCACCCACTACCTGAACACCGCTGCACCGTCTGGCGAAAGGAATATACTGAAGCTGAATCTGCTGACGGAAGGCACTCTGAAGATCTTTGTCCGTCCTGTTGACGCGGCGGCTGCCGATCGCACTATCATCGTGACACAGGGCAACCGCGAAGTGATCAACGCATCATTGCCCGCCGACGGCAACAAGGATGTGGTGAATGTCAATACCGCTGCGTTCTCGTCAGTCAATAACTACAACCTGGCCAATCCGCCTCAAGTAGTCAGTTATAACATCGGTGGTAAGGGTAACAAAACCGAAACCGACACTCCCGCCGACGTCGATGTCTATCCCGTGCTCTACGCCCGGGTGGATGCCGGTGAACTGACCATCGATTATCTCGTAGGCGCAGTCGAGGTCTATGGCGTGGAACTGGTGATTATCGACCAGAGTGGTCTGAAGGCCCTCATCGACTTTCCAGACTACAACACGGATGGCCTCTATATGTCTTCTGCCGTGACAATGGAAGAGGTGACCACCAAGAGCGGCAAGACGAAGAAATGCTTTAAACTCGACGATAACCACAAGAAAGCAAATGTAAGGCTGTATCTGGGCGATGATTTCCGGCGCGGCGATGTCATCAAGATCGGAGGCTTCATCAATGAAGATTCCAACAACTATACCGGCCGTCTGATGCTCTTTTACTCTGCCGGCGGCTCCGATCCTATGGTGCTTCTCATGACCGACCCACTGGTGAATGTCAAGACTGACGACGATGAAGAGTTCATCGAGACGATCAAGCTGACCGATGACTATCCTGCACTCTGGGTTGCCCGCAGCACGGACTGCAAGACAACTTGCTATCTGAGTATCGTCAAGGTGCTCGGCAAGCGCGACAACGACGAAATGGCCCAGATACGGGCCTATCACCGTGAGAACAATTCGGGATACTACGATGATGAGGCGATGGGTATCGGCGATACCACCGTCCGCATGGTCAGTCAGCCGACTGCCGACGCTTGGTACACCTTAGATGGCCGCCAGCTCATCGGATCGCCCGCCGTCAAGGGGATTTATCTCCATAACGGCCAAAAGGTGATTATGAAATAAGCTCATGGATGACGATAGCATTTTATTATTTGAATTATGTCAGAACTTGAACCTTTAATAGCCGACCTTGCGCTTATCCTGATCTGCGCAGGTGCCATGACGTTGCTTTTCAAACGACTGAAGCAGCCCGTCGTGCTGGGATATATTGTAGCAGGCTTCCTTGCCTCGCCCAACATGTCGTACATGCCCAGTGTCACCGACCTGCACGGCATTCACCTCTGGAGTGAAATTGGCGTTATCTTCCTGCTTTTTTCGCTGGGTTTGGAGTTCTCGTTCCGCAAGATCCTGCGCATGGGTGCGGCACCTGTTATTGCCGCCTGTGCCGTCATCGCGGGCATGATACTCGTCGGCATGTCGACGGGTCAACTCTTCGGGTGGAGCCAGATGGACTGCATCTACTTAGGCGGTATGTTGGCCATGTCGTCGACCACCATCATCTTCAAGGCCTTCGACGACATGGGACTGCGACAGAAGCGTTTTGCCGGCCTCGTGCTCAGTGTGCTTATCATCGAGGATATCCTCGCCATCGTGCTGATGGTGATGCTCTCTACGCTGGCCGTCAGCAAAGAGTTCGAGGGGTCGCAGATGCTGATGTCCATTTTGAAGCTGGCGTTCTTCCTCGTTCTCTGGTTTGTCGTGGGCATCTATCTCATACCGCTGTTCCTGCGTAAGGTGAAGTCGCTGATGAGCAACGAAACACTGCTCATCACGGCCCTTGCCCTCTGTTTCGGCATGGTGGTGATTGCCTCTGCTGTGGGCTTCTCTGCTGCGTTCGGAGCCTTTATCATGGGCAGCATACTGGCCGAGACCGTTGAAAGAGAACAGATAGAGCACCTGGTCAGTCCTGTGAAGGATCTTTTCGGCGCCATATTCTTCGTGTCAGTAGGTATGATGGTCGATGTGGCCCTTATCGCGGAGTACATCGTACCCATCCTCTGCATCGTTGTCGCCATCATGCTGGGGCAGACCATCCTGAGCACGTGCGGATTCCTCTTGGCAGGACAGCCGCTGAAGCGGGCCATGCAGTGCTCGTTCTCGCTGACGCAGATCGGTGAGTTTGCGTTTATCCTCGCCACGCTTGGCACCTCGCTGCATGTCACCAGTGATTTCTTGTATCCCATCGTCGTGGCAGTGTCCGTCTTCACGACGTTTACCACGCCTTATATGATTCGTCTGGCAGAACCTGCCTACGCTGTGGTGGAGCGCTTGATGCCCCAACGCTGGCGCAGTAAGCTACAGGACTACGCCGAGGCCTCCAACGAGGAGATACCCGAGAGCAGTGAACAGCAGAGCCGCTGGAAATCCCATCTGAAGAGCGTTGCAACGACCGTTGGTATTCACTGCGTGCTCTGTATGGCCATAATTGCGTTGATGCTCTACTTTGGCAAGCCCTTTATTTCCAATCTTGTGCCTGCCCCTTGGGATGGCATTGTCACCGCGTTTATTACCCTTAGTATCGTTGCACCCTTCCTGTGGATGCTCATGCGACAGGGTGACAGCGACAACACCCGCGCACTCTGGAACGACAACCGCTTCAGCCAAGCTAAGCTCGTTGCCCTGCAGTTCTTGAGGCTTTTCATCGCAGCAGCATTCATCAGCTACATTCTCGGCCGCACCATTCACTGGGGATACACGCCCAGCATCCTTATCGTCCTCGTTATCATCTTCGGCATTGCCTTCTCGCCACGCCTCCGTAAACGCAGCGAACAGATGAACCAAACATTCACAGAGAATCTCGCACAGCGAACCACGAAAGAATGAAATACGTATATTGTTGGATATTAGGAGCTCTTCTTCTCGCTATTCCAAATGAGACCGATGCGCAGAGTCACGACCAGCAGGTGAGGGCAAAGGTGGATAGTGTGCTCACGGAGAGATATTATAAGACATCCTACGACACGAACTATGTCGTAAGACCCGAAGGACGACTGACGCTGAAAGTGAGGCTGAACCAGTCGGGCGACGTCTTCCACGTGAGAGGAGATAAGGACGGCATCAGTTCCAAGGCCGACCTGAGCACCAACTTCAAGACCACCGTGAGCATCGGAGCCTCGTACCGGGGCGTCTCGGCAGCCTTGGCTATCAACCCGGCTAAGATGAAAGGTGCCTACAAGGACTATGAATTCAACCTTGCTTACTATAGCAGCCGTCTGAGTCTCGATGCCAGTTACCATCGCTCCACGACGCTGTCGGGCGATATAGAAAGAGGCAATTACAGCGGACATCTGGGGAAGGAAGGCCTCAAGTTGAAGATGGCCAACCTGGCTGCCTACTATGTCTTCAACCATCGTCGTTTCTCCTATCCCGCAGCCTTCACCCAGAGCTATATCCAGCGTCGTTCGGCCGGCTCATGGCTCGCAGGCATCAGTTATCAGGGCGGCAGCATCGAAACCACCGACGAACTCAAAGAGCGGAATCCCAATGCCCCCGATGTCAATATCCACATCGGGCTACTCGGCATCGGTGGCGGCTACGGCTACAACTGGGTGCTCGCCAAACGGTGGCTGCTCCACTTCTCCATGCTACCCACCTTCGTCATCTACAATCATAACCACATGACCGTGAATGGCGAGCGCAGGAATGCCAAACACTTTAGTCCCAGTATGATCTTCAACGAGCGGGCCGCAGTCGTCTACAACTTCTCACCCAGATACTTCGCTGGTGCCACGCTTACGATGAGCAATTCCTTCTTCGATAATGACGTGACGGTCAATCAGAACAAATGGAGAGCCCGTGCCTTTGTCGGAATGAGACTATAAGAATGTCCGATAATTTAAATAGAAAACAAAAGCCCCGCTATTCAGCGGGGCTTTATGTTGGGGAATTAAAGTAACTGATCGCGCTCGATATCCTTGAAATACTTATAGGTGCTGACCTTCAATTCGTCGGCAGCATCCTCGTCGCTGACGATGATGCCGTGCTCGTGCATCTGCAGGGCGCTGATGGTCCACATGTGGTTCACGGCTCCCTCAATGGCTGCTTGAAGGGCACGTGCCTTGGCATGGCCGTTGACCAGGATCATCACCTCGCGGGCAGCCATCACGGTGCCTACACCAACGGTGAGGGCATGGGCGGGTACATTCTCTGGATTGCCGCCGAAGAAACGGCTGTTGGCAATACGAGTGTCGGTGGTGAGTGTCTTCATACGTGTCTTTGAACTCAGCGAAGAGCCTGGCTCGTTGAAGGCGATATGGCCATCGGGACCAATGCCTCCGATGAAGAGGTCGACGCCGCCAGCCTCCTGGATCATTTCCTCATAATGGGCGCACTCGGCAGCCAGGTCGGGGGCATTGCCATTCAGAATATGGATGTTCTCCTTCGGGCAGTCGATGTGGTCGAAGAGGTTACGGGCCATGAAGGCGTGATAGCTCTCGGGATGAGTCTCGGGCAGACCGACGTATTCATCCATGTTAAAGGTCAGTACGTTCTTGAAGGATACGCGTCCTTCGCGGCAGGCTGATACCAGGGCATTGTACATGCCTACGGGTGAAGAACCTGTTGGCAATCCGAGGACGAACTTGTGATCGGGTGTCGGATTGAACTCGTTGATACGCTTGATAACATGCTCAGCAGCCCACTGAGATAGCTTCTGGTAGTCTGATTGAATGATTACTCTCATAATTGTTTTTTGTTTTTGGTTCGTAAAATCTGCTGCAAAAATACAAAAATATTTAGGAGTTAAAAGAGTGAAAGGAGTTAAAAGGAGTTAAAGGACTATAAATTTTAGACATAATAACAACAATTTTTTGACAGAAGAACATAAGAACATAAGAAAAAAATATGTTAATATGATACTCAGTCTTAAAATATTTCTGTTCTTATGTTCTTATGTCTAAAAAAATAACTACCTTTGTAGCCAATATGAAGGAATTTGTAATATCAGAGGCGAAGGCTGAGACAGCGGTGCTGGTAGGACTCATCACCAAGGATCAGGACGAAGCCAAGACCAAAGAATATCTCGACGAACTGGAGTTTCTGGCAGATACGGCCGGCGCAGTCACTGTGAAGCGGTTTACCCAGAAGGTAGGCGGCCCCAGTCAGACCACGTATGTGGGCAGCGGAAAGCTGTTGGAGATCAAGGCGTATATCAAGCAGTGTCAGGATGCGTATGATGACTGGGTAAATGCTCAGGATGCCTCATTGTTTGCAGAGGGCTTGTTGGACGAGACGAATGCCCCACAGCCTGTGGGAATGGTGATTTTCGACGATGAGCTCAGTGCCAAGCAGATGCGGAATATCGAGAAGGAACTTCAGGTGAAGATCCTTGATCGTACCTCCTTAATATTGGATATCTTTGCCATGAGGGCGCAGACCGCTGAGGCCAAGGCCCAGGTGGAATTGGCACAGCATCGCTATATGCTGCCCCGGTTGCAGCGACTTTGGACACACTTGGAGCGTCAGGGTGGCGGATCTGGCTCCGGCGGCGGAAAAGGTTCTGTGGGACTGCGTGGACCTGGTGAAACGCAGTTGGAGATGGACCGAAGAATCATCCTGCAGCGCATTACCCTGCTGAAGCAGCGCCTGGCAGAGATTGACAGGCAGAAGACCACGCAGCGTAAGAACCGGGGCCGCTTGATCCGTGTGGCGCTCGTGGGCTATACCAACGTGGGCAAGAGCACGATGATGAACCTGCTGGCCAAGAGCGAGGTGTTTGCAGAGAACAAACTCTTTGCTACCCTCGACACCACGGTGAGGAAGATGACCATCGATAATCTGCCTTTCCTCTTGGCGGATACTGTAGGATTCATCCGTAAGTTGCCCTCTGACTTGGTGGAGAGTTTCAAGAGTACCCTCGATGAGGTGAGAGAGGCTGATCTGCTGGTGCATGTGGTGGATATCTCGCATCCTGACTTTGAGGAGCAGATCCGTGTGGTGGAGGAAACACTGAAGGAGCTGGGCTGTGCCGACAAGCCTGCCATGCTCGTGTTCAACAAGATTGATGCTTATACGTGGGTGGAGAAGGAGGAAGACGACCTGACGCCTATGACGAAGGAGAATCTGACACTCGAGGATTTGAAGAAGACTTGGATGGGTAAGATGAGGAGTCAGGAGTCAGGAGTCAGGAGTCAGTATTTGGAGTGTCTGTTCATCTCCGCACGCGAGAAAGAAAACATTGACGAGTTTCGTGACATCCTCTATAAGCGGGTGCGCGAGTTGCACGTACAAAAATATCCCTATAATGATTTCCTGTATAATATTGATGAATAAATAAACCTATATAATTATGAATTACAGAAATTTGACACAGCCTGAGATCGAGATCTTAGAGAACAATGTCTGTTGGGCTGAGGACTGGCAGCGTGTCTTAGTGGCAGAAGATTTCAAACCCTATAATTTCCATCGCGTGATTTTCTATGGCGACATCCGTCTGGGTGCCTTCCATAAGATGGTGGAGGTAAGCAAGGGCTTTGTGAAGCATTCAGGCATCAACGATGCCACGCTGAGGAATGTCACTGTGGGCAATGACTGTCTGATTGAGAAGGTAGGCAATTATATCAATAACTATACCATCGGCAACGACTGCTATATCTCGAACATCTGCACGCTGGAGACCACCGACGATGCTACCTACGGCGAAGGATCGGTGATTTCAGTGCTCAACGAGATGGGAGATGGCAATGTGACCATTTTCCGTGAGCTAAACTCTCAGCTGGCATCGTTTATGGTGAAGCACAATGAAGACAAAGTCCTGAAGCAGACCTTGCAGCAGATGATTGAAGACGAACTTCGTGTGTCGCGTCCTGACCGGGGCTATATCGGTAATAATGTGAAGATCATCAATGCTAAGGATATTACGAACACCATCATCAAGGGCGACTGTGAGATCAGTGGTGCAGCCCGTCTTTCCGAGTGTACGGTGATGAGTTCGATGGATGCCCCTGTATTCATCGGAACGGGTGTCATCTGTGAGAACTCGATTATCTGTGACGGTTGTTCGATTAATAACTCTGTGAAGATGCAAGACTGCTTTGTGGGTGAGGCCTGTCAGATTACCAATGGTTTTACGGCTGAGGCCAGTCTGTTCTTCGCCAACTCTTTCATGGCAAATGGTGAGGCCTGTGCCGCGTTCTGTGGGCCCTTCTGTGCCTCGCACCATAAGAGCTCGCTGTTGATCGGTGGCGAGTTTTCGTTCTATAATGCAGGCTCAAACACCAACTTCTCGAACCATGCGTATAAGATGGGACCCTTGCATTGGGGAACGCTGGAACGTGGTACTAAGACCGCTTCAGGCGCCTATATCCTAATGCCTGCCACGATTGGAGCCTTCTCTGTATGCTTCGGTAAGCTGATGCACCATCCTGATACGCGTAACCTGCCATTCTCCTATCTGATGGCCTACGGTGAAGATTGCTATCTGGTGCCGGGACGAAACATTACGACGGTAGGTCTGTATCGTGATATCAAGAAATGGCCGAAGCGTGACAAACGCTCAAAACTGTCGAGGAAGAGTATCATCAACTTCGACTGGCTGTCGCCTTTTACGGTGGGTGAAATTATGGAAGGTATCCAGATCCTGAAAGACCTGCGCAATGCTTCAGGTGACAATGTGTCGAGGTATAATTTCCATGAGTACGTGATTGCCTGTTCATCGTTGACGAAAGGTCTGAAATACTACGATATTGCTCTGCGTATTTATATGGGTGCTGTCTTGAAGCGTGCCCAAAAGGAGGGGTATATCGGCAAACCAATGAGTAGCGTAGGACAGGGCCGTTGGGTGGATTTGAGCGGTCTGCTGCTTCCTGAGAGTGAGGAGCAGCGTCTTATCAATGACATCAAGTGTGGTGCCATTGATAATATCCAGCAGGTGCTCGACCGCTTTGCTGATATCAACAACCATTACAGCGACTATCGTTGGGCGTGGAGCTACCAGATGATTCTTGACTACTATAAGTTGGATGAACTCGATGCCGCTGCCTGTGAGCGTATCCATGAGGATTATGTCAAGGCCCGTCGGGCTTGGATTGCTGAGATCCGCAAGGATGCTGAGAAGGAGTTTGCCATGGGCGATGTGGAACGTGAGGTGTTTGATGAATTCCTCGAGAAACTGGATCATGAGATTGACTATGAGAATTAGTTTATAGTTTACAGTTTATAGTTTATAGTTTACAGTTTACAGAAGATATGAAAACAAAGATTTTATTGGCTATCGGTGCCTTGCTGGCGCTCGGAATGAGTTCTTGCAGCAAGTACAAGTATGAGACAGTGAAGGGGGATTTGGCGCAGACACGCATTTATACCCTCGACAATGGACTGAAGGTCTACCTGAGTGTGAACAAGGAGGAGCCGCGTATTCAGACATACATTGCTGTGCGTACGGGTTCTAAGAACGATCCGGCTGAGACGACAGGACTGGCACACTATCTGGAGCATCTGATGTTTAAGGGAACCAAGCAATTTGGTACCAACGATTCAGAGGCTGAGGCTCCGCTGCTGGATGAGATTGAAAAACGTTACGAGGCTTATCGTAAGTTGACTGATCCTGATGCCCGTAAGCAGGCTTATCATGAGATCGACTCACTGAGTCAGCTGGCTGCTAAGTATAACATCCCCAATGAGTACGACAAGCTGATGGCTGCCATTGGTGCAGAGGGGACGAATGCCTACACTTCGTTTGATGTGACTTGTTACACCGAGAACATCCCTGCCAACGAGGTTGATAATTGGGCCAAAATCCAAGCAGACCGTTTCAAGAATATGGTTATTCGCGGTTTCCACACGGAACTTGAGGCTGTGTATGAGGAGTATAACATCGGCTTGTCGAACGATATGACCAAGTTGTACTACACAATGGCTAAGATGCTGTTCCCCAATCATCCCTATGGCTTACAAACAGTCATAGGAACGCAGGATCACCTGAAGAACCCCTCGATTACCAATATCAAGAACTATTTCAAGAAGTGGTATGTGCCCAACAATGTGGCTATCTGTATGAGTGGCGACTTGGATCCTGACAAGACGATGGCCATCATCGAGCAATATTTCGGCGACTGGAAACCAGGCGATGATGTGAGCCAACCAGTGTTCGACCCGCTGACAGAACTCTCACAGCCCAAGGATACGGCTGTGATCGGTCAGGAGGCAGAGCAGGTATGGGTAGGATGGCGCGCCTTGCAGGCCAACACCCAGCAGGCTGATACCTTGCAACTGATGGAGAATGTATTGAGCAATGGCAGGGCAGGTCTCTTCGACCTGGATCTGAACCAGACGATGAAGGTGCAGCGCGCGTTTGCCACTCCAGAGCTGATGCACGATCACGGTTGCTTTATCCTGATGGGTACACCCAAGGAGGGACAGACGCTGGAAGAGGTGAGAAGCCTGATGCTGGCTGAGATTGACAAACTGAAGAAGGGCGACTTCCCCGATAATCTGTTGACCAGCATTATCAACAACATGAAGCGTAACCATTACGAACTGCTGGAGAGAAACGACGGTAGGGCAGATATGTTTGTCGATGCCTTTATCAACGAGATCGACTGGCAGCAGGAAGTAGGCCGTATCGACCGTATCTCGAAGATTACCAAACAGGAGGTAATCGACTTTGCCAACCGGTTCTTCACGGAAGGGTATGTCACTGTGTTTAAAAAACAGGGCATAGACCCCAACCAGAAGAAGATCGAAAAGCCTGCCATCACGCCGATCCAGGCCAATCGCGATCAGGTGAGCGACTTTGTAAAGCAGATTCAGGAGGCTAAGGTAGAGCCTATTCAGCCGAAGTTCGTAGACTATCAGAAGGATATGACCATCGGCAAGACGGGTTACGACCAGCCGCTTTACTACGTGAAGAACAAAACCAACGGCTTGTTCGAACTGGTGTTCCAATATGACTTCGGTCAGAGTGCCGATCGCCGATATGACGTGGTATCTGACTATTTTAAGTATCTTGGAACTGATAAACTTTCAGCAGCTGACCTGCGCCAGAAGTTCTATGAGCTGGCTTGTGATATCTCCGTGAGCGTGGCCGCTGAGAATATCAATGTCACTTTGTCAGGACTTAGCGAAAATATGGAGCCGGCATTGGCCTTGATGCAGGATGTGTTGCAGAATGTCAAGGTGGATAAGGATGCCTACAACGAGATGGTAGGTGTGACACTGAAGGCCAGAAACGACGTTAAGAAGGATCAGCGTAATTACTTCGAATTCCTATACAGATATGCGACTCAGGGTGAACATAATGCCTATCGTGACATGGTGCCGGAACAGGAACTGAAGGAAACTGATCCTCAGGTATTCGTTGATCTGCTGAAGGCTTTGGGCCAGTATCAGCACAAAGTGCTCTATTATGGTCCGCTGGATGAGGGAAAGGTATCGGAATCTGTCAGCAAACTGTTTGCAAAGGATCTGAAACCAGTGCCTGAGAACCAGCCTTATCTGGATCAGTTGGCTAACCAGAACGAGATACTGATTGCGCCTTATGATGCCAAGAACATCTATATGCGTATGTACCATAATGAGGGGCGCGACTGGAATCCTGACGAGTCTGCCGTACGTGCCTTATTTAATGAGTACTTTGGTGGCGGCATGAATGGTATCGTGTTCCAGGAGATGCGCGAGACCCGCGGTCTGGCTTATAATGCCTATGCCCGATACAACCGTCCGACGGTGAAGGGTCGCAAGGAGTCGTTTATGACGCATATCATCACCCAGAACGATAAAATGATGGATGCAGTGAACCACTTCAACGAGATTATGAACCAGATGCCGGCCAGCGAGAATGCTTTCCAGATTGCGAAGGATGCGCTGACCAAGCAGTTGGCCAGTGAGCGTATCAACAAGATGGGTATCATTTGGAACTATATCGCTGCCAAGAAATTGGGCATCGACTATGATCTGAATGCCAAGATCTACGAGCAGCTGCCTCAGGTCACGCTGCAGAATGTGGTTGATTTCGCCAAGCAGCAAATCGCTGACAAGCCTTATCGTTACATTATTCTCGGTGATGAGAAGGAACTCGACATGAAGTCTTTGGAGAAGATCGGACCGATCAAGCGCCTGAAAACAGAAGAGGTGTTCGGGTATTAAGGCACAGAGATTTATAATGTCACACAGATCCCTCAGATCCCACAGATAATTGTCGCAGGCGACAAATGTTGCGGAATAATCCAGAGGATTAAAAAATCTGTGAGATCTGTGTGATCTGTGTGAAAATAAAGAATATATATAAGGAATTAATGAATATTTAAATCATCAGAGTTATGGCAAAAACTGTAGAATTTAAGTATGCCCCGATGTTTCAGGTGGGCGAGGACAAGACGGAGTACCGCTTGTTGAGTAAGGAAGGCGTGACGACCGCTGAGTTTGAAGGAAAACAGATTGTCAAGGTGTCGAAAGAGGCCCTCACGCTGTTGGCCCAGCAGGCCTTTCACGATGTGGAGTTCATGTTGCGTCGCGAACATAATCTTCAGGTGGCTCAGATCTTGAACGACCCTGAGGCCTCGAAGAACGATAAGTATGTGGCCCTCCAGTTCCTGCGCAATGCCGAGGTGGCTGCAAGAGGCATCCTGCCTTTCTGTCAGGACACAGGTACGGCTATCATCCATGGTGAGAAAGGCCAGCAGATATGGACGGGTTTCGAAGATGAAGAGGCCCTGTCGTTGGGTGTGTTCAACACCTTTACCCAGGACAACCTGCGCTACTCTCAGAATGCCCCGCTGAATATGTATGACGAAGTGAATACCCGTTGCAACCTCCCTGCCCAGATTGATATCGAGGCCACAGAGGGTGCTGAGTATAAGTTCGTGATGGTGGCCAAGGGTGGTGGAAGTGCCAACAAGACCTACTTTTATCCTATGACGAAGGCTACCATCCAGAATGAGGGCACATTGATTCCCTTCCTTGTGGAAAAGATGAAGTCATTGGGTACCGCTGCCTGTCCGCCATATCACATTGCTTTTGTGATTGGTGGAACTTCTGCTGAGAAGAATCTGCTCACCGTGAAGCTTGCTTCCATCAAGTACTACGACGGTCTGCCTACGACGGGTGATGAGACCGGTCGTGCCTTCCGAGATGTGGATCTTGAGGAGAAATTGCTGAAGGAGGCCCATAAGATTGGCTTGGGCGCCCAGTTCGGTGGAAAGTACCTGGCTCATGATATCCGTGTGGTCCGTCTGCCTCGTCATGGTGCCTCTTGTCCGATTGGTATGGGTGTCAGCTGCTCTGCCGACCGCAATATCAAGGC
This sequence comes from Prevotella sp., assembly GCA_017556145.1. Classification (GTDB taxonomy): domain Bacteria; phylum Bacteroidota; class Bacteroidia; order Bacteroidales; family Bacteroidaceae; genus Prevotella. Next base: position 34,289 of record JAFZCU010000048.1, read on the forward strand.
GAAGATCAATGCCGATGGTATCTGGCTTGAGAAGATGGACTCCAACCCATCAGAGTTGATTCCTGCAGAGTATGCCAAGGCCGGTGAGGGTTCCAACACCATCACCATCGACCTGAATGAGGGTATCGATGCTGTACGCAAGGAGTTGTCGAAGTATCCTGTCTCAACCCGTGTCAATCTGAAAGGTACTATCATCGTGGCCCGTGATATCGCTCATGCCAAGCTGAAGGCTCGTCTCGATGCCGGTGAGGGATTACCCGACTACTTCAAGAAGTATCCTGTGCTGTATGCAGGTCCTGCCAAGACGCCGGAGGGTTATCCTTGCGGATCGATGGGCCCGACAACGGCCAACCGTATGGATCCCTATGTGGATGAGTTCCAGTCGCTGGGTGCCTCACTCGTAATGATTGCCAAGGGCAATCGTTCGGATGTGGTGACTGAGGCTTGTAAGAAGTATGGTGGTTTCTATCTGGGTAGCATCGGCGGTGTGGCTGCCGTACTCTCTCAGAGCTCTATCAAGAGCATCGAGTGCGTGGAGTATCCTGAGCTCGGTATGGAGGCTGTCTGGAAGATCGATGTGGAGGACTTCCCCGCATTCATCCTCGTCGATGACAAGGGCAACGACTTCTTCAAGACCCTGAAGCCCTGGACCCCTTGTGGGAAGTGAAAAACGAATAGTGAATAGGCGTAGGGATATTCTTGTGATTCTTCTGTCGCTGCTCGTCACATTGACAGTAGCGGCAGAGGATAGTCTTCATCCCATGGGGTGCAGACGAGGAAAATCTCGTCCTTCGACGGTTCTGCGTCGTGGTCAGCATCCAGCTGAGCAATGTGGCGGTGATTTCTATCATGGTACCCGCCACCAGCTCGTGGTACTTACATCGTTCAAGGATCGATTATTCGGGGGAAATGAGCGTGCGACTCTCGAGCAGTGGGAAAAGATATTCAATGCCCCTAATCTCTCGGAGGCGCCGTTCTATGGTTCCATACACGACTATTTCTATGCCCAGAGCTATGGCGATTTTAATGTGGTCTTTGATTTGCAGTATGTCCAGCTTGCCGACTCGTGTAAGAAATATCGCAGTACATTAACGGAAGACGAGAATTCCCAATACATGGTGGATGAGGCGCTCGATGTGCTACTGACGCGTGACATCGACTGGAGCCTCTATGACTGGAATGGCGATGGCTATATCAACCAGTTGCTTTTCGTCTATGCTGGGAAAGGCAGCTCCTATGGCGGCTTTGGTGGTGACACTAATTCCATCTGGCCCCATCAGTGGAGGCTCAGTGAGCATCTGAACCTGATGACAGCAGAGCCTAATGATTTCCGTGATGCCCGTTCGTTCGACAGTGACGGAGTGACCTATACCGTCGATGTCTATTGTGCTGTGCAGGAGAGAGACTCCAAGAATGGATACGGCTCCTTTGGAACTATCTGCCACGAATATACCCATTGTTTCGGATTCCCCGATTTCTATGACGGATCAACGAAGTACGTGGGTAAGTGGGATCTGATGGACTATGGCAATATGGCGGGTGATGGCTTTTGTCCCACCAGCTACTCTGCCCATGAGCGTTGGATGATGGGATGGCTTACCCCTATAGAACTTACAGAACCTGTGACGGTCACCGATATCCCCCCCCTCAGTGAGGAAGGAAGGGCCTATCTGATTCGTAATGACGACTATCCTAATGAATACTATATTGTGGAGAATCGTCAGCGCTCCCAGTTCGATGCACAGTTGCCTGGTACAGGGGTTACCATCTTCCATATCGATTATGACGAGTCGCTATGGACGAGTTATTATATGATGCCCAATAACCCTAACAGTCTGCATTATTCCATGTTTCCTGCCAACAACAAGGCCTCTACCTATTATCTTTCTGATTGGGCTTATCCCTATCAGGACAATATCAGTCTGACTGACAGTTCGCTGCCTCCAGCCCAATTATGGCATCCACGTTCTGATAACATCTTCATGATGTCGAAACCTCTGACTAACATCGCTGTCAATAGCGACGGCCTGGCATCGTTCGACTTCATGAAAGAACCGTCGGCGATTCAGATTGTGGATGGCTCCGCTGTTCAGACACAGCGATGGTATGATCTGCTGGGACGTCAATTGCCAGATTATCCTCTGCAAAAGGGACTTTATTTTTATTATGGTCGTAAGATAGTTGTAAGATGAGGAAGTTGCTATTCATCCTTGCCCTTGGAATACTTGTGTCTTCCGCCTATGCAGGAGGCTATAAGACGCACCACATGCGCGATGGTTCGGTATTGAGTTTTGAGCGTCATGAGGTGGTAACTCCCATAGGGAGTTTACCCGCAGAACCATGGGATGCCAACAAGGTCTATCGTGTGCCTGTGATATTATTCTCGTTCGTCGATTGTGATTTCAGTTGTGAGGATCCTAAAGTGTTCTATGATCGAATGTTCAATGAGCCCGGATATAATCTTGGTGGGGGCCCTGGCTGCGTGGCCGATTATTATCGCGACCAGTCTCGTGGCCAATTCAATGTCCAGTTTGATATCATCGGTCCCGTAAAATTGTCATCGGAACAAAAGATTGCCGGAGGTGGTTATAACAGTGGCAGGTCACAGTTCTATGAGGCAGTGGAGGCTGTTGACGCTCAGGTGGATTTTTCAGATTACGATTGGAATGGCGATCGCAAGGTGCCTGCAGTCATCTTTATCTATGCCGGCTATGGAGGTAATGAGTCTGCCAAGGTCGTAGTAGGGTGCATTCATCCTAATACGGGCTCATTCAACAAGACCGTTGATGGTGTGAGACTCTCGTATTATTCCGCCAGCAACGAGATTTGGTCGAATAATCAATATTGTGGTATTGGTACCATCTGCCATGAGTATTGCCATACCTTTGGCATTCCCGATTTCTATCCTACTGCTGGCGATGAATTCTCTGTGCTTGATGAATGGGACCTGATGGATGGTGGTTGTTACGCTGGCGACGGCTGGTGTCCTGTCAATCTCTCTATTCACGAACGGGAACTAATGAAATGGCAGTCACCTGTCGACCTCACTGTCTCTACCGATATCACCGATATGCCGTCTTTCGATGAGAGCGGTGTTGCTTACCGCATTGTCAACGAAGCCCATTCCTCAGAGTATTATCTGCTTGAGAATCGTCAGCAGACGGGGTGGGACCTGATGTTGCCAGGTCATGGCCTGTTGATCTCGCATGTCGACTACCTACAATCTGCCTGGAGCAGTGTCACTGTGAATAATACCCCCAGTCACCATCGCTTCGATTATTTCCATGCCGACGGTCTCGACTTCAACTATTACGAAAGTCTTTATGGCAAAGCGAACAGACGTGACGAAAATGGCCGCAGCATCCGTCTGAAGGGTACGGCCTATCCCTATACCGATGCCGATGGAACGGTTCACGATGCTCTCACGGATACCACCTTACCAGCAGCATCGCTGTTTCACGCCAATACTGACGGCAACCTTTTTATGGGCAAGCCTATCACGCAGATCCGCGAAAACAATGGTTTGATCAGTTTTCATTTCTCTGATACGCCTGATGCCATCACACCCCTCTCTACGGAGGCTGTCCCCGTTGCCGTTTACGACCTGCGTGGGCATGCTCTGCCGCTTGGTAATGCCCTGTCCCCAGGCATTTATATCATCAAATACGCCAATGGTGTCACAAAAAAGGTCTTTCGCTAATTGCGAAAGACCAATCCTTCTCCAAACTCATCGATGATGATCGGTTTTGAGCGATCCACCTCATCGGCGAGCAGTTTCTTTGATAGATCATTGAGCACGTATTGCTGGATGGCACGCTTCACGGGTCGTGCACCAAAGTCAGGATCATAGCCCTGCTCTGCGAGGTAGGCAATGGCCTGCGGTGTACACTCAAGCTTAATGCCCTGTGGCTCCAGCATATCCGTCACCTTCTTCATCTGTAAGCGAACCACATCGGCAATCTGCTCCTTCGTGAGCGGTGTGAAAGTGATAATCTCATCGATACGGTTCAGGAACTCCGGACGCATCGTTAACCGTAATTGCTCACGTGTGGCATTCGAGGTCATGATGATGATGGTGTTCTTGAAGTTTGCCGTACGTCCCTTATTGTCCGTCAGACGTCCGTCATCCAACACCTGCAATAGGATATTGAACACATCCTGATGAGCCTTTTCGATCTCGTCGAAGAGCACCACAGAATAGGGTTTACGTCTGACCGCCTCCGTCAACTGACCACCCTCGTCGTAGCCTACGTATCCAGGAGGTGCGCCAATCAGGCGTGACACGCTGTATTTCTCCTGATACTCACTCATATCGATACGCGTCATCATCGTCTCGTCGTTAAACAGATAGTCGGCGAGCGTCTTGGCGAGTTCTGTCTTACCCACACCAGTCGTACCGAGGAAGATAAAGCTTGCAATCGGTCGCTTGGGATCCTGCAATCCTGCACGTGAACGACGTACGGCATCCGATACGGCAGTAATGGCCTCATCCTGACCAATCACACGCTTATGGAGTTCTTCCTCCAAATGGAGCAGTTTTTCGCGTTCACTCTGCATCATACGCGTCACGGGGATACCCGTCCAACGGCTTACCACCTCTGCGATATCGTCGGCCGTCACTTCCTCGCGCACCAGTGAGTCGCCGTTCTGGGCATTGGCCAGTTGTGCCTGAATCTGTTTGATATCGTCTTCGAGGGCCTTCAGCTTCGAGTAGCGGATTTCTGCCACCTTACCATAGTCGCCCTCGCGCTCAGCACGCTCAGCCTCGTATTTCAGACTCTCCATTTCCTGTTTGTCCTGCTGGATCTTATTCACCAGCTGGCGCTCGCCCTCCCACTTGGCACGGAACTGTGTCTCCTGCTCCTTCAGCTCAGCGATGTCCTTGTCGAGTTGGGCAATCTTTATATCATCGCCCTCGCGCTTAATGGCCTCGCGCTCAATTTCGAGCTGTGCCAGGCGTCGGGTGATTTCGTCGAGTTCCTCAGGCACGCTGTCTCGCTCCATACGCAATTTCGCTGCTGCCTCATCCATCAGGTCGATGGCCTTGTCAGGCAGGAATCTTTCTGAGATATATCTCTCTGAGAGTTGTACGGCTGCGATACAGGCATCATCCTGAATCCTCACTTTATGGTGGTTCTCATAGCGCTCTTTCAGACCTCTTAATATTGAGATGGCCGACAATTCATCGGGCTCATCCACCATCACTGTCTGGAATCGTCTTTCGAGGGCTTTGTCCTTCTCGAAATATTTCTGATATTCATTCAGTGTCGTAGCACCGATGGCGCGCAGTTCTCCACGAGCCAGTGCAGGCTTCAGAATATTGGCAGCATCCATTGCCCCCTCACCACCACCAGCACCTACCAGTGTGTGAATCTCGTCGATAAACAGGATGATGCGGCCTTCGGCTTTCGTTACCTCGTTGATGACACTCTTCAGGCGTTCCTCAAACTCACCCTTGTACTTGGCGCCGGCCACCAGCGCACCCATATCGAGAGAATACAGCTGTTTGTCTTTCAGGTTCTCTGGCACGTCGCCACGCACGATTCGTCCTGCGAGACCTTCCACGATGGCGGTCTTACCCGTACCAGGCTCACCGATCAGGATAGGGTTATTCTTTGTTCTTCGCGAGAGAATCTGCAACAAACGACGTATTTCATCATCACGTCCGATTACAGGGTCGAGTTTTCCTTTGCGGGCAAGATCCACCAGATTCTTGGCGTATTTCTCGAGACTCTGATAGTTTTCGTCTGCCGATTGCGATTGCACCTTCTGCCCCTGGCGCAGTTCCTGGATGGCCTTCTGCATATCCTTTTCCGTGCAGCCTGCATCCTTCATGATGCGGCTTGCCGTCGAGTTCACGCTGAGCAGGGCCAAGAGTATCGGCTCCACACTGACGAATTCGTCGCCCATCTTCTGCGCCATATCCTGCGCACGTACAAGTACATTGTTACTATCGTTAGAGAGATAAGGTTGTCCGCCCTGTACCTTCGGCAAATGCTGGATCTCTTGTGATACGAGCAGATCTATCTGTTGGGCGTTCACACCAAGTTTTTGGAAGATGAAGTTGGTCACGTCTTTGGCCTTCTCCATGATTCCCTTTAATATATGTACAGGTTCTATCACCTGCTGGCCATTCAGCTGGGCAGTATTCACCGCCTGTTGTACGGCCTCCTGTGCTTTGATTGTAAATTTGTCTAATGTCATAATTTGATCCTCCTATGTTTTTATCTATTATCGGAGGCTCAAACACTGTGCCGTTAGCTCTGAATACGACAAAATGGCGGAAAACTCCGCCATTTTGTCTGTTGAAGCAGGTCTTACTGGATAGACGAGTCCTACTAGTTTTGCCAGAAAAGGCTGTTACATCGTCACCTCTACGGTATGCTTACCGGCAGAGTAGGGGATAACGGTTCCATCGATGAGCTGACCATCGAGTGTGATGGTCTTGACACCCTTTTGAGAGCCGTTCGGATGGATGGTGATTTCATATTCTGCCTCGCGGAACTTACGGCTAACGGTATAGTCAGATGCCGTTTCAGGCAGACATGGGTCGATGCGGATTCCATCGTAGTCGGGCTTGATGCCGAGGATGAATTCGCTGACGGTGTACCACATCCAGGCAGCAGTACCCGTGAGCCAGGAGTTCTTACCCTCACCAGGACGGAAGGCATCCTTACCGGCAACCATCTGACAGTTCACGTAAGGCTCCACCTTATGCAGCGTCTGGTATTTCTCCTCGACGTATGAGGGGAGAATCTTGGCATAGTGGCTCCAGGCATCGTTGCCGCGACCTGCAATACACTCACCGATGATAACCCAAGGATTATTGTGGCAGAAGATACCTGCATTCTCCTTGTAGCCCTCAGGATAAGAGGAGATTTCTCCATATTCATAGATATACTTGGTGAAGGCGGGGTTGTTGAGCACCATACCGTGTTCACACTCGAGGTACTTCTTACAGGAGTCGAGCGATTTGGCTACCATACCCTCTTCAGCACCGATTTCAGCCATTGTACACCAGCCTTGACTCTCGATGAAGATCTTGGCTTCCTCGCACTCGTTAGAACCGATCTTTCGGCCATAGAAATCGTAGGCGCGGAGATACCACTCGCCATCCCAACCATGCTTCTTCACAGCCTCGATCATGGCATCGACGGCTTTTCGCATACGGGCGGCCTCGTCTGAGTACTTGGAATTATCGGAGTACTCAGAGAGTTTCTGGCAGAGGGCGACATAATCCTTGCCAGTAACCACGAATAAGCCTGCAATCATCAGCGATTCGGCCTTGGTGCCTTCAGAGACATTCTCCGTGGTCTGGAAACTCTCGTTAGGATCCCATGAGAAGCAGTTGAGGTTGAGGCAGTCGTTCCAGTCGGCACGTCCGATAAGTGGCAATAAGTGGGGACCGAGGTTCTTGATGACGTGATCCATCGAGATTTTCAGGTGCTCGAAGAGTGTGACTTCGCTACCGGGCTGGTTGTCGAAGGGTACCATCTCATCGAGGATTGAGAAATCGCCAGTCTCCTTGATGTAAGCCACCGTTCCGAAGATAAGCCAGCAGGGATCATCGTTGAATCCACCGCCAATGTCGTTGTTGCCTCGCTTGGTAAGAGGCTGGTACTGGTGGTAGCAGCCGCCATCGGGGAACTGGGTAGAGGCGATGTCGATGATGCGTTGGCGGGCGCGTGGGGGAATCTGATGCACAAAGCCCACAAGGTCCTGATTCGAATCGCGGAAGCCCATACCACGACCAACGCCACTCTCGAAGAACGAGGCACTGCGAGAGAAGTTGAAGGTGACCATACACTGGTATTGGTTCCAGATGTTCACCATTCGGTCGAGTTTATCGTTGCCCGTACGTACCTTATATATATTAAGCAGGGCCTCCCAATACTCGCAGAGTTCTGCAAAAGCCTTATCCACCTTTTCTGTGGTGTCGAGCTCAGCGATAAGCGCGTGAGCTTTCTTTTTGTTGATGACCTGAGGCGCTGCGAATTTCTCATCCTGCTCGTTTTCAATATAGCCCAGCAGGAATACGAAATCCTTAGATTCACCTGGCTTGAGCGTCACTTCAATATAGTGCGAAGCAATGGGACTCCATCCGTGTGCGTGAGAATTGCGAGGTTTCCCCTCCATCACGGCCTGCGGATCAGCAAACTCATTATACAATCCGACAAACGTCTCGCGGTCGGTGTCGAAGCCCTGGATAGGCGCATTCACATGATAGAAGGCATAATGGTTGCGACGCTCACGATACTCCGTCTTATGATAGATGGTGCTACCCTCGATCTCAACCTCGCCCGTTGAGAAGTTTCGCTGGAAGTTCTCCATATCGGTAGCAGCATTCCAGAGGCACCACTCCTCGAACGAGAAGAGTTTTAAGCTTTTTATCTCAGAAGACTCATTCTTCAACGTCAGCTTCTGTACCTCAGCCCACTTCTTCAGGGGTACGAAGAAGAGTACGCTGGCCTCCACACCATTCTTACGACCTGTGATACGGGTGTAGCTCATGCCATGACGGCACTCATAGAAGTCGAGCGGTGTCTTGCAAGGCTTCCATCCCGGGTTCCAGACGGTGTCGCCATCCTTGATATAGAAATAGCGGCCACCATTGTCCATCGGCACGTTGTTATAGCGATAGCGCGTGATGCGGCGGAACTTGGCATCTTTATAGAAGCTATAACCACCTGCGGTGTTACTGATTAAAGAGAAAAAGTCCTCGTTGCCCAGATAGTTGATCCAGGGCCAAGGTGTCTGCGGGTCTGTAATGACATACTCGCGATGCTGGTCGTCGAAATGACCGTAACGTTTCTGTTGTTCCATATTTTTAAGATTGTTTTTTGTTGTATCTGCTTGCAAAGATACAACAAAACGTGTAAAAAACCAACACTTTTATGAAATTATTTGTGTTTTGGGATATTTTTAATTACCTTTGCACTCTCTGTGTAGACTTTATAGTAACTATTTTAATAACCATATTTATGATGAAAAGACTTAGTTTGATTCTCGCCGGCCTTTTCCTATACATGGGATTGGCATTGGCACAAACGAAGGTTACGGGAACCGTCATCTCTCAGGAAGACGGCGAGCCCGTCATCGGAGCCTCGGTAGTTATCCAAGGCTCTAAGACGGGTGTCGTTACCGACGTGAACGGACAGTTCTCCCTTTCAGTACCTGAAGGGAATAAGATTGTCATCAGTTACATTGGCATGAAGACGGAGACCGTCACGCCACGCGATGGCATGAAGGTGACGTTGGCTCCTGACGGCCAGTCACTTGCCGAAGTCGTGGTGACGGGTATGCAGAAGGTGGACAAACGTTTGTTTACCGGCTCCACTACGAAGATTTCCGCTGCTGAGGCGAAGATCGACGGTATGGCCGACATCTCCCGTTCGCTGGAAGGTCGTGCTGCCGGTGTGTCTGTGCAGAACGTGTCAGGTACCTTTGGTACGGCTCCGAAAATCCGCGTGCGTGGTGCTACTTCTATCTATGGTAACTCCAAGCCTCTGTGGGTGGTTGACGGTGTAATCATGGAGGATGTGACAGATGTATCTGCCGACGATCTGTCGAGCGGTGATGCCAATACGCTGATTTCCAGTGCCATTGCCGGTCTGAACTCAGATGATATCGAGACCTTCGATATCCTGAAGGATGGTAGTGCTACCTCCATCTACGGTGCGCGCGCTATGGCTGGTGTGATCGTTATCACCACCAAGAAGGGTAAGCAGGGCCAGGCCCGCATCTCGTATACAGGTGAGTATACCATGCGTCTGAAACCCAGCTATTCCACATTTAACATCATGAACTCTCAGGATCAGATGGGTATCTATCAGGAAATGCAGCAGAAGGGTTATCTGAACTATGCTGAAACCTCTAATGCGGCATCGAGTGGTGTCTACGGAAAGATGTACCAGCTGATTACCGAGTACGATGCCACGTCTGGACAGTTCGGATTGGCCAATACTGCCGAGGCTCGCGCTGATTACCTGCGTCAGGCAGAGTATCGTAATACCGACTGGTTCGATGAGTTATTCTCTAACGCCATCCAGCACAACCATTCTGTCAGCATCTCTACAGGTTCGGAGAAGTCGCAGACCTATGCCTCTGTATCCGCAATGTTCGACCCGGGATGGACCAAGCAGTCTAAGGTGGAGCGTTATACCGCCAACCTGAACAACACGTTCAATATCTCGAAGCAGCTGACCTTCAACATGATTGCCAACAGCAGCATCCGTAAGCAGCGTGCCCCTGGTACTTTGTCTGCCGAGACCGATGTGGTCAGTGGAGAGGTACACCGCTCATTCGATATCAACCCCTATTCCTATGCGCTGAATACCTCTCGTGCCCTCGACCGTGACACTTATTACACACGTAACTATGCGCCGTTCAACATCATGCACGAGTTGGAAAACAACTATATCGATGTGGAAGTGTTTGATATCCGCGTTCAGGGAGAGTTGCGATGGAAGCCTATACGCAAAATGGAATTGGCAGCCTTGGGGGCCGTGAAGTTCAACCAGTCAACCCAGAACCATTCCATTCTTGATGACTCGAACCAGGCTATGGCTTATCGCGCTATGCCCACTTCGACCATCCGTAAAAACAATCCCTTCCTCTATACTGACCCTGATAACCCCTACGCACTGCCTGTAACGGTGCTGCCTTATGGTGGTATCTACAATAAGACCACCAACAAGATGAGTGCTTGGGACTTCCGTGCTACGGCTTCATATAATGATGTCTACGCCGACGACCACATCGTCAATCTCTATGGAGGTATGGAGGTGAACAATATCGACCGTACTTACGACTGGTTCCGCGGTTGGGGTATGCAGTACTCGCTTGGTGAGATAGCCAACTATGCCTATGAGGTGTTCAAGAAGGGTGCTGAGGAGAATACCCAGTACTATAAACTTGAGAATACCCACGAGCGTCGCGCTGCCTTCTTCGGAACAGCCACTTATTCCTATAAGGGACGTTATACAGTGAACGGTACCATCCGTTATGAGGGCTCCAATAAGCTGGGTAAGAGCCGCGATTCCCGCTGGCTGCCCACCTGGAACGTGTCTGGCGCCTGGAATGCACACGAGGAGCCTTGGTTCGAGAAAAGGTTCCGCAACATCCTGAGCCACGCCACCCTGAAGGCTTCTTACTCTCTGACGGCTGAGAGCGGCCCGAGCTGGGTTACCAACTCGCTGCCCGTTATCACGAGCTACAACCCCTGGCGCCCATTCTCTGGTGTACGTGAAAGCGGACTTGAGGAGAGCGACCGCGCCAATGGCGAGCTGACTTTCGAAAAGAAGCATGAACTGAACCTCGGTTTCCAGTTGGGCTTCTTCGACAACCGCATCAACTTCGAGTTCGACTGGTACAAGCGTAACAACTACGACCTGATTGGTATTGTGAACACACAGATGGGCGGACAGAAGTATGGTAACGTGGCTTCCATGAAGTCGAATGGTGTTGAGATGAGTTTGACAACCACCAACATCAAGACAAGCGACTTCACCTGGACCACCAACATCATCTACTCTCACACCCATAACGAAGTGACGAAGCTGGAGAACAACCAGCGTGTTATCGACCTCATCACGGGTAGCGGTTTCACAATGGAGGGCTATCCCGTACGTTCGCTGTTCAGCATCCCATTCAAGGGTCTGACCAACGAGGGTCTGCCACTCTTCCTCGACCAGGATGGCGAGATTACCTCTACTGGTATCTATTTCCAGACCCGTGAGAAGGAGAAGATGGACTTCCTGGAGTACAGCGGATCTGTTGATCCCACCGATGTGGGTTCGTTAGGCAACCTGTTCAAGTACAAGAGCCTGAGTCTGAATGTGTTTATTACCTATTCTTTCGGCAACGTCGTACGTCTGGATCCAGTGTTTAAGAATGTGTATAACGACCTGAACTCCATGCCGAAGGAGTTTGCCAACCGTTGGGTGGTGCCCGGCGATGAGGAGAAGACCACGATTCCTGTGATTGCTTCAAGACGTCAGAACAGGAATGACAGCGACCTGTCGTATGCCTACAACGCCTACAACTACTCTACGGAGCGTGTCGCAAAGGGGGACTTCATCCGCATGAAGGAAATCTCTTTGGGATATGAATTCCCCAAACTGGTTACCGATCCTCTGAAGATCAACAGTCTCTCGCTGAAGCTGCAGGCCACGAACCTCTTCCTGATCTATGCCGACAAGAAGCTCAACGGTCAGGATCCTGAGTTCTTCAATACCGGTGGTGTGGCTGTTCCTCTGCCGAAGCAGTTCACACTCACACTGCGTCTGGGTATCTGATGAAAAGGTAAAAAGGTAAAATAGTTAAAAGGTAAAAAACGAGATAATTATGAAGAAATATTTAGGAATTTCAATCATAGCGATGGGGCTGGGCCTGACTGCTTGTGACGATTTCCTTGACAAATTGCCTGACAACCGTACAGAGGCAAATACCGAGGAGAAAATCCAGAAGCTGCTGGTGGCCGCCTATCCCACCCACGACCACATGGCCTTTACGGAATATGCATCAGACAATGTGGACGATATGGGTGTCAACAACCCCTATTCTGACCGTTTCATCGACCAGCTTTACAGTTGGGAGGATGTCACAGAGACCGACGATCAGGATCCTGAGAGCTACTGGATGGACCTCTACCAGTGTATCGAGACGGCCAATATGGCCCTGGAGGGCTTGGAGTCGATGGGGGGTGCTACCACCAAGACACTCAGAGAAATGGAAGCTGAGGCCCTGCTCTGCCGTGCCTATGCACACTTCATGCTGGTGAACTGCTTCTCCCTGCATTACGATGCCAACAACCCCTCGGCACCTGGTATCTCTTATGTCACGGAGACCGAGAAGGAACTGAACCCCCAGTATCAGCGTGAGACGGTGCAGGAGAATTACAAGCATATCCAGGCCGACCTCGAGGCCGCCCTTCCCAATGTGGGCGACAGCTACTTCTCAGTACCCAAGTATCATTTCAACAAGATGGCCGCCTACGCCTTTGCCACCCGCTTCTATCTCTATTATGAGAAGTATGACAAGGCGATTGAGTGCGCCAACGTCGTATTGGGCACCAACCCCCGTGCCATGTTGCGTGATTATAAGACCATGGGCTCTATGACCCGTGATTTTGAACCTGTTGCCCAGCACAACATTGAAGCTACGCTGAAATGCAACCTGCTGCTGCTGACATCTTACTCAAACCAGCCTATCTGGTTTGGACCGTATTATATAGGTAAGCGTTACTCTCACAATGCCTATATTGGAACCAACGAGGATATCAATGCCATTGCTAATACGCTTTGGAGAGAGACCATTTCCGCAAGTAGCGAGGGCTATCAGTCATACTATTTCCAGGTGGTGCGCTACTCAGGAACCAACCTGAACACATGGGTGACTTGGCGTATGCCTTATCTGTTTGAGTACACCGACCACGAGGCTGGTATCGGTCATCGCCATACTGTCTACAACGCATTCACTGGCGACGAGGTGCTACTCAACCGTGCCGAGGCTTACATCATGAAGAATGATTATGCCAGCGCTGCCAAGGACATGACTATTTGGATGCAGAATATCAGCCGTACGGCCGATGCAGCGAAACTACAGCTGACACCGGAGTCCATCGTTGAGAAGATGGCTAAGATTGAGTATTCTTACAGCCAGAATTTCGTGAAGAACAGTCAGGGTGCCATCATCCTGGATAGTCATGGGGCTGACTCTGTTGTCACAGTCGGTACTGATCAGGGCGTTGTGTCTACTATCAAGAAGCACCTGCACCCGAAGTTTACTATTGATGCCGAGGGCTCCGTTCAGGAGAGCATGCTTCAAGTTCTGTTGGCCATGCGACGCATAGAGACCTTGCATGAAGGCAAGCGCTGGTTCGACATTAAGCGCTGGGGCATTCGTATCCCGCGTCGTGTGATGGACGGCAGTGGTAAACCCCTTGAGATTACCGATTGGCTGGAAGTCGACGACCAGCGTCGTGCCATCCAGATTCCTATGAAGGTAAAAGAGGCCGGTTATGAGCCTAACCCTCGTACTACTTCTGACAAAGGCGGAAGTGAGATTGTTGACGATAAGTATATGTTAAAAGACTGAGCTTATGAAAAAGAATATATTATTTGTATTGCCTCTGATGCTGATGGGTTTTGTTCTCACCTCTTGCGAAACTGATGAGATCAAGTCGGAAAGCGTCATCACTGCTGACAGCTACGTCAAGAACAATTTCGACAAGTGGCTGGAGGTGAATTATGTGAATCCCTACAATATCGATTTCAAATATCGCTATGAGGAGATTGAGAGCGACTACAACTACTATACCGTTCCTGCCAATATGGATAATGCCATCGTGATGGCCCATATCCTGAAGTATCTCTGCATGGAGACCTACGACGAGGTGGCTGGTATAGAGTTTACCCGTGCTAACTTCCCCAAGATGTTCTATCTGATTGGCGAGTGGGAGTATCTTAACAATGGTTCTTACATCCTTGGTACGGCCGAGGGCGGCAAGAAGATTCTCCTGGCCGGCATCAACTACCTGGATTACGTACTTGGTGGTAAATGGGGTGAAAAGGAAAATGTGGCCGAGAACTTGAACCACTATTACATCAAGACTATCCACCACGAGTTTACCCATATCCTGAACCAGACGCGCGACTACCCGACGTCGTTCCAGGAAGTGACCGGTGCTTCGTATGTCAACGACAGCCAGTTCTCCGAGCCTTACAGTTCGGCTTATCTCAAGCGCGGCTTTATCTCAGCCTACGCACAGACAGAGCCGAAGGAGGACTTTGCCGAGATGGTGGCGGAGTATGTGACCCACACCCCCGCATGGTGGGAGGCCAAGATGCAGGCCGCCGATACTATGTGGGAGGAAGATCTTGACCAGACGCTGACAGGCCGTGTGCTCATCGAGCAGAAACTCGACATCGTCCGCGCCTATATGAGTGAGACCTGGAATATCGACATGGACCAGTTGCGCGACTGCATCCTCCGTCGTCAGAGCAATCTTACTGCAGGCCTGGTCGAATTGTATGATCTGACCGTAGAATAAACAGCAAAAAGATAGAATAATATGAAAAAGAATGCTATAATCCTATTCCTGCTCATGGCGCTGCCGACGCTGTTGCTGACGTCATGTCTGAAAGACCAGGAAGACGTTTTCGAAGAGTCTGCGTCCGCACGCACGGCCAACTACCTGAGCAACGCCAAGAAAGTGCTGACCAGTGCCGAGAACGGATGGCTGCTGAATTACTATCCCGATCGCGACCAGAGCTATGGTGGCACGCCTTACGTGCTGAAGTTCGGCGACGAGACGGTAGAGGTGTCCTCAGAGCTGGCAGGCGATCCCACCTACAGCGTTGAGTCCACTTATGTCCTGAGAAATGAGGACGGCCCCGTGCTGATGTTCGACACCTACAACGAGCTGATGCACTACTTTGCCACGCCTTCGGGCTCGTCAGGAGCCGGTGGCTACGAGGCCTACGATGGCGACTTCATCTTCATCATCCTCGGCATCAGTGCCGATCAGGACACCATCACCCTGAAGGGTAGCCGCTCTGGCAATGTCATGTATATGTACCGGTTGCCAGGCTCCGGTGTGGACTATCTTTCCAAGGTGCTCGAGACCGAGGAGACCATGCCCGTCAACTACACCTTCAATGTTCAGGACGAGATTGTCAATGTCACCTTGTCTGGCGGTACAGCCAGCTTCATTTCTCCTTCCAAGAAGGTCAACGAGCTGATGGCCTACATCTATACCGACCGTGGTATCGAATTCTACGAGCCCGTCGATATCTACGGCACGGTGCTGAATGGTATCGTCAACAGCGGCGAGGCCGAGGTCACATCGTCCATCGGCGACAGCCCCGTCCAGATGAAAGTGGTGTTCCTGCCCATCAACGAGATCTTTGTCAATACCGACTGGTACCTCTCTTATGCCAACCTCGGCGAGTTTGCAAAGCCCTACTTCGACAAGGCCATTGCCGGTTCTGCCAGCGAGGGTGAAATCATCTCGATGATGGCATTCACCCTTATCAACGGCAACTTCAGCCTCTACTTCCTGAGTGGCAAGTATCCTGGCGCACTGGCGTTCAGTACCGAGTACATCGGTGAAGACCAGATCAGGCTGACCTACAATCCTGCCAACAACTACAGCAATGGTAACTGGTATTATAAGAATGCCGGCTACAACAATCTGTTGGTTCCCCTGGAGCGTACCTTCAGGCTCGAGTCGAATAGCAAGATCAGGCCAACGGTCGTAAGGATGGTCGACACCGAAGAACCCACCAATGTCATCACCGTCACCACTTCGGCCGCTTCGTTCTGATGAAATCAATTAAAAGAATCAAGGATATGAAAAAGATATTTTGTTTTATCGCATTGCTGGCAGGCGTGACCATGCTCACGTCATGCGGCAACGATGATGCCACTTACACCCCCGTCCCCGTCCTCGAGGTTTCCAATGCCGACGTCCTGTTCGAGGCAGAGGGAGGTACCGGCTCCATCACCGTCAATGCCTCGGGCAACGTCGCTGCAGTGGTTGAGTCAGGTTCATGGCTGTCGGCATCGGTCAACGGCAACACCGTCAACTTGTCGGCTCCTTTGAACTCGTCGCTCAACGGCCGCTCTGCCAAGGTCGTCATCACCGCCGATGGCAACAAGGCCGAGGTGACTGCCACCCAGAAGGGTAGCGTCTACGGACTGGTCGAGGGTTGGGAATACACAGTGACCGATGCGGCCAACGCCTCTGTCAATGTTCCCGTGGTGCATACCGAGGCCGTCATTGTCGAGAGTCTCACGGAGTGGCTGACGGCCAGGTTCAACGATGCCACCAGCAACATCGAGGTGGTGGCCCAGTCCAACGAATCCGCGAAAGACCGCGTGGGCTATGTCGCCTTCAAGACCGGTATTATCAGCGACACGATTGCCGTTATCCAGAAGGGCATCGTGTTTGTCGTCAATCCAGCCACCCTCTCTGTCAGCAGTGAGGGCAGCAGCGAGACAGTCACCATCCAGCACTCCCGACCGGTTCAGATCATTGCCGCGCCTGAGTGGGTTGACCTGAAAGGCGCCGACAAGGGCGGCACCCTGACGATGACCGTCACGATTGCCGAGAATACCAGCGGCACCCGTACTGGAGAGATTACACTCACCTCGGGCCCCCTCGAGAAGAAGATTTCCATTGCCCAGGCCGGGGCTGAGGCTGAGGAGGGACCCACCTTTGCCGATGAGGTATATGGCCAATATGCTTTCGTGTACTACGATGCCTTTGAAACCGAGGATTGGTACTACTACGATACTGAGATTACGGCAGAAGGTCTGACCATTTATTTCCCCACGTCCGCCACCGTTACAGTGCCTTATACCATTCCTTTGGAGATCGACAATGTCGGCCGACAGGTGAAGGCTGGTCCTAACGGGAGCTACCTTGGTACGTTTGCCGACACCTATTACGTCTATCTGGGCTGGCTCAACATGACCACCGGACTATCCCCCTTCGACGTTCGCTCAATGGCCATCGGCACGCTCTCTACCGAAGAGGAAGATGGTGAGCTGACCACCTATCTGGAATGGGGTGGCACGTTTGGCGATCAGGAAATCGAAGGTTGGGTGCTGCAGGCTCATGCGTCGCCTGAGTATTCAGACGACAGCTATATCGGCGGCCTCTCTTTCCTCGTCAATCCTTATATGATGAAGCTCGATTCGGGCGAGGATGCTGCTGCCGCCCGCCGTCGTGCCCCGTCTTCACGTGTTATCTATAGCCGTGGTCATAAGGTCTATCCTGCAAAGACCAGTTCTCATGGTCCATTGAAGCAGATGAAGTAATCCCTTCCGACCACTCATTTGTAGCATATTAATTCAAGTGGCTGGTGTCATGCATACCAGCCACTTGTTTTTTATTACCTGCAGTCGAACAGAATCAATTACAAATTACAGATTACAGTTTAAAAATCGCTTGGGGCTAGAAACGATGCAAATCTATGCAAATTTATTGTATTATTATTTATTTATATATAAGATATATATTATATATAAATAAAATAGAAAGTATGGAGAAAGTGGAGGTCGAAAATAAAACTGTAATCTGTAATTTGTAATTCAAACAATTATAGCGTGCTTTTTAGCGTTATTATTTGGAAGTACTATGAATTTTTAGTACCTTTGCATTGTCAATGAAAAACGATGAAATTTGCGGCCTAACTGGGCAACAAAAATTGCATGGCGCGCGGGCAATTGTTTCCTCGGGAAAGCACAAAATCAAGTCGATTCGGCGGAAGGTGAAATTAATTAACAATCAATTTGTTCGCTCGGCGACACAAGGAGACGCTTGCCAGAGCAAGAACCATTAAAAAGAAAGGATTTATTATGGCATTGAAAGTAAAAGCAGTGGTAATAGATCTAAACAGATTAAAAATCCCCACGCATTCCGCGGGGGGATTATTAAGTTATCATGAGTCTAACTGTTTCTGGATTAGGGGGACGATTACCTTGCGCGAAAGCTTCGTCTCGGAATAGGCGACACCCACGCGCAGCGAAGCACCAAAGATGGCCTCGGCCACCTCGCGGGCCCCTGTGCCGTAATAGATAAGATAGGTACCTGCATCGACGTATTTATTGTCGGGGTCGCTGGGGTCAGTGTTGCGCACCTTTAAGTCGATCTTGGCGAATACCATGTCAAGTCCCTTTTCGTCAAGCACCTCCGGCATCACGGCCAGCATACGGTCAAGATAGTCGTCTGCCTCTTCTTCCTTGGTGTCCAGACTCGCCATGCCGAACAGATAACCGTTATACTCATAGCCCTTATAGTCGGACAAGAAGATGTCCTTGTCCGTCATGCCGGAAACGTCATCCGAGGCTTTCGACATTTGCTTGTAAACGACGGCCATCGAGTCAGGGCTGATGCCTAATTGTTCCGTCAGGGCCTCCCAGGCCGCGGTATCGGCAGCACAGGCGCTGACCTTCGTCAGGTTTTTGGTATCGCTGACGATGCCTGCAAGCATGATGCGGGCAGTCTCATCGTCGATGGCAACACCAAGCTCATGGTACATCCCGAAGATGATGGTGTTGGTAGAGCCTATCATCTCGCGCCTCACGATGGGAATGCCGCTTTGGGCTATCTCACCGTCCGCGTGGTGGTCGATGACCTGCAGGATGACGGCCTCGCGAGCACCGTCCACACATTGCATATAGTCGGCGTGGTCGGTCAGTATGAGACGGGTCTGTGGAGCCACCGACGTTTTCAGCTCGGGCAGCTCGAAACCGAAGAACGTGGCAATGTACGCCGTCTCGCGGTTCATTCCACTCGATACCTTGGCCTTGCAGTTGTAGCCCAGCGACCGCATCAGACGGGCATACGCCAGTGCCGAGGTGACGGCATCCACATCAGGCGTCTTGTGCCCATAGACATAACAAGTGTCATTGCCCCAATCGAGTGTACGCAGCTTTGCCCGCAGTTCATCACCCGGGGTTGTCGGCGTATCCATAAAATTGTCCTCAACGCTACATGAGCTGAACATGCCCAGCGCAAACAGCATCATAAGAATAGTCGCTTTCCTCATCATATATTATGCCTCCCTATATTTTTCGGCAAAGATACGACAAAATACTCAAAATACCAAATAAAGTGAAATAAAAACGATGGCGATGTCTGAAGAAACACCGCCATTGATTTTTATAAGATCCTCAAGGATTACTCTGTGAAGCCAAAGTGGCGCACACCTGTTACAAGGTGCTTGGCATAGCCGTATTTTGCACCATAGGGATCATCAGTAAAGGTGATAACAAACGAAATGCTGTCGGTAGCAACACCATGAATGTTCTTACCACCTCCGAAGAAGATCTTACCATCAGTAATGGTAGCCTTATCAGCAACCAGCGGATTGCCATCCTCGTCTACTGTCTGACCGGCAGCGATGGCAGCCGCAATCTCGCGCATATCATCGTTGTAAGGAACATCAGTGGCCTTGAAGGTGCCAGCTGCATAGTCGATATCAACCAGGAACTTGAAATTCCAGAACTCTCCCTGATCATCAATCCACATCTGTGTAGTGCTATTTGATGCTGTGTTGAAAGTAAAGAGAGGTGCGCCCTCGATTCCAAAAAGCTCATCGGGTGCATACACTACATTTCCGCTTTCATCAATCTGGCTGACGCTGATATCCCAGTAACCGCACATATTCTGAATGTTGGTTCCACCGGGCTTTTCGTCGGTCTCCACATCGCAGGCAGTGAAGCCCCAAGAGAGCATCAGTGCCATTGCCATCATTGAAATATATTTCTTCATAATCGTCTAACTGTTAATCTTTGTTCAATACTATGTCCATGAATATCTGTCCGGCATACGAAAGACTGTAGGAAATGGTACCCGTTTCAGGATCATACTTACCGTCCTCGATATAGTCAAGACCATCACCCCAGCCCTTAATATAACTTGAAAGCAATGAGATGGAGTTGTCAGGGTTCAAACATACATAACCAGTCATAGCATAATTACCACCATAGGCACGAATCTGCTCATACCATCCGCCAAGGAGGTCATTGCAGTAGAAAATGCCAGGTACAAACTCTGTGAACTTGATGCCCACGCACTGGCTGGTATTGCCATAGCCGGCAGCACGGACGGCAAATGTTTGCTTAGCTGTACCATACAAGGAGGCAGCCATGTCGGTGGAGTAGGTTCCTGCAATAGTAGCGGTCACAGAGGGATCGTAAACAACCACTGTACGGCTGACACTGGCAGAGAAGCCATCGTCGTTAACGGCAGAGTATTCGATATCGTAAAAACCAACGGTGTTCACATCAACCTGATCAGCACCCACTATCTTCACTCTATCTAAGCAGTCTTGACCAGCCAAAGTGGCTTTCACACCAGGATCAGTGAAACTGGTTCCAATAGGCACGAGCATCATCTCGTCGCCCTGCATTTCAAAATTCACATAATAGGTCAGGCGTGAATCTGTCTTTTCGTAGTCATCATTGTTGCATGATGTCAGGCCGAAAACAGACATTCCAAGCATCAGACCATAGAAAAATATCTTTTTCATAAACTATTGTCTTTTTTGATGATTATTACTTCTTCTCACTTATTTCACATCCCAGAAGACACGGTCGCTGAGCAGTTTCACAGCAGGTGTGTTCTTGTTGTAACGACGGGCATTGCTGGGATAGGGAACGCGCTTGGCCAGACCTTCACCCTCAATGAAGTTTATACCAGGATTGATGAAGTCGCCAGCTGTGTAAACAGTAGCATCATCAAAGATGTTCTTTGCCGAAGCAGAAGAGAGGGCGGGCACATCGGTACGACGGGCCTCAGACCAAGCCTCCATGTGGTTGCGATAGAAGAAGGCCACCCACTTCTGCATATAGAGCAGCTTCAGCTTGTCGGCCTGGCTGGCCTGAGCGCTCCAGCTGGTCTTCGGAGCAGCAAGGAATGCATCTGCACCATCGATACCACGAGAAGCAAAGTCAGCACTTACAGCAGCCTCGTAAGCAGCCTTGGCAGCTGCATCGTTGTTGCCGAAACGAGCCTGTACCTCTGCAATCAGGAACTGCAACTCACTCTGTGTGAACAGATAGATAGGCATAGCCTTAGCAGGCGCACGATTGATGTTGCTCACATAATCATTATTATAGTTAGATCCAATACCAAGCCAGTCGCCAACTAACGTCTTACAGCCGGGTAGCTGACCGGCATAGTCGTTCTCTTTTGCAGCAACTTCCAGACCATAAGCAGCACGCGGGTCGTTGGTGGCCTGATAATAGCTTACAAGGGGATAGGCAGCGCAGAGGTTCTTGGTACCTGCGAGGGTTCCCTCATAGAAGATGGCACCCCACGGGTTACGCTGACTGACAGCATCAGAATAGACATCCCATGCCACATCGCCTGTAAAGAAGTTGTTGGCATTGACCAAAGCCGTAGCCTTGCCCTGATACTCAGAAGCGCCACCATCGATCAGACGCATGTACATACGCAAACGGAGCGCATTGGCATAACCCTTCCACTGGCTGATGCTCTTGTTGAGCATGGGGTCGGTCACGGTCATGGCCTCACCGGTCATATTGGCCTCAGCCTCGTCGAGCTCCTTCAGAACGCCCTCATAGACGGTCTTACCCTCATCCCAGGCAGGCATGGCGTTGGCACTACCCTGAAGCGCCTCAGTATAAGGACACTGGTCGAGATTGTCTACCAGATACTGGAAAGCCTGGGCGCGAAGCACTTTGCAAGCGAAAATATCAGAAGTGTTTGAAGTCTTGGAGAGTACATCCTCCACATCCTGCAGTGCCTGGGCATAGAGGTTCGAATAGCAACGGTTGAACAGGTCGCTACCCTCATCGATGTGAAGCTCTGCCAAGTCATTATACTGGTTGGCGGTAGGCATCTGATCCCAGTACTGTACAAAGAAACCTGCGTAGTTGAACATCTGGTCGCCTACAGCAGTGGCGATGGAGTTCTCAATGGCAGGAAACACCAGATCTGCCGACACGTCGCCATTCGACGGGAAGTTCGGGTTCTCATTGATGTCCAGATCACAGCTGGAAAGCATCATCAGTCCCGCAGCAGCTAATAAATATATCTTTTTCATACTGTAATTTCCTTTCTTTTAGAATTTAACATTGACGTTGAAACCGTACTTACGGCAACTGGGGTTAGCAGAATACTCACCGAAGTTACCAGACAAGTCGTTACCGAATGAAGTCAGCTCAGGATCGACGAACGTATTGCTTGACGGTGTCCAGAGGAACAGGTTGTTGCCGAAGAACGACAGACGTACACCCTGCAACGGCGTCTTAGCCAGCCACTTCTTGGGAAGTTCCCAAGAGAGGACCACTGAGCGCAGCTTCACATAGCTCTTGTCAATGAGGAAGGCCTCATCGCTCAGGAAACCACCATTGTTCCAGAAGTTGTAGATCTGAGTCGCATCAAGCGCAATGTTGTTCTCGACATAGCCGCCATCGCCGTCAGACATTACAGAGTTAGGAATCACGAACGGGTTACGATCGTTGTAAGCCGTCTGGATGGCGTTACCAGTGAAGTAAGAGATATCAGCTGTACGTGAGAAGAGCAGACCACCCTTGCGGATATCGAAGTCGACACCCAGGCTGACACCCTTGTACTTGAGCTGTGTGCCAAGACCCATCTGGTACTTGAAGTTCATAGAACCTACCTCCTCAAGGTCATCCGTCTGCAAAGGAATACCCTTGTTGTTCACTATGATGTGACCCTGTTCATCTGTCTTCGTCTTATAAGCCTTGAAGATACCCATCTCCTTGCCCTCAATGGCGTAGAGACCAGTACCGCCGCTGAAGCCATAGATATTCACCTCACCACCGAGTTCCTCAGGCAGTGAAATCACCTCGTTCTTGTTCTTGGTGAAGTTCCAGGTCAAAGACCACTCGAAATCCTTCGTGCGGACGGGAACTACGGTTACCAAAGCTTCGATACCCTTGTTACCTACCTTTCCAAGGTTGGTGTTCATGGCAGTATAACCAGAAGCGGGATCCATGGCCAATGAGAAGATCTGCTTGTCAGACTTACGATCGTAGTAAGACACATCGAATGAGATGCGGCTCTGGAAGAAGGCCATGTTCAAACCAATTTCGAACTCAGTGGTCATCTCAGGGCTCAGGTTAATTGAACCGAGGGTGTTACCTGCTGTATAGGCATTGGTGCCAGTCTTTGCAAATGGGAAGGCACTGCTTGCCCAACCGCCGGAACTTGAAGAAGCCTGTGCATAAACAGACTGGGTCATGTAGATGTCGGCATCGTTACCGGTCTTACCCCAGGCAGCACGGATCTTACCGAAATTGATGGTCTTTCTCAGATCCTCGTTGAACAGCTCAGAGAACAGCAAGCTGGCGGTTACACCAGGATAGAAGAACGAGCGGTTCTCCTTCGGCAGTGTAGATGACCAGTCGTTACGGGCTGTCAATGTCAGATAAGCCATATTCTTCCAAGCCAGTTCAGCCTGACCGTAGATGCCATAAAGACGACGCTTCATAGAATACTGCTCAACCTCAGGACGCTCCGAAGAGTTGCTCAGATCGAAGAAGGTCGGGATGGTCAGGTTCTCAACGTGACCATACAGATAGCTTCTACGACGCTCGTTGCCGTTGAAACCGGCAATGGCATTGATATTGAAGTCGTTGACAGGTATGTTGAAGGTGATGAAGAAATCCTGGTTGATCTCACGTTGACGAGTGGTCTGCTGAGTCACACTTCCGGTAGCACCTGCGATGGTAGAAGCTTCGGCATTGTAAGTATCCTTGAAGAGGCTCTCCAAGTTGGGCTCACCCTGATTGCGGTGACGTGTCTCAGTGTCAAGACCGAAACGATAGGTAGCCTTGAAGTAGTTCAGGAAGTCGTAGTCCAGCTGCAGCTTGCCATAGAAGCGCTCACTTTCCTGCTTGTTCTCGAAATTATCCACTACCCAGTAGGGGTTGGTGATGCCGTAAGGTGTATAGTAATAACCTGGGGTGTTGAACGGATCGTTCATATCCTGCAGCTCTGCGATACTGATATCGCGTGGGGTCTGCATGATGGCATTGTACATAGAGCTACCGCCCTGACCAGTGGTCACGAAGCTGTTCTTCTGGTAAGCGTAGTTCATGTTGGCGCTGATTGTTACAGCCTTCACCTTCTGGCTGGCGTTTGCAGAGAAGGTGTACTTGGTGTAGCTGTCTGCGTTTGAAGGAATGATACCGTCGTCATGAATCTGTGACAAACTCACATAGAATGAGGTCAGGTCGGTGGCGTTGCTGAACGATACGCTGTTGTTGTAACGGAAACCTACATCGAAGTAGTCCTTCATGTTATCTTTCATGGCCACATACGACTTCAACTTCTGAGAGTGGTCGTAGACAGCACCGTAGCGGAGCAAAGAGCCGTCGAACTTCGGACCCCAGGAACCATTCTCATCATAAGTCTTGTCACCATACCAACCCATACCGAAGTCGTTCTGGAACTGCGGCAGGCGGAGCACGCTCTCCCACTGCAGACCACCGTTGTACTCAACACCGATACCCTGGTTCTTCTTACCTGTCTTGGTGGTGATGAGGATCACACCGTTTGCAGCGCGGCTTCCATAAAGAGCCGTAGCAGCTGCACCCTTCAGAATGGTCATGTTCTCAACGTCGTCGGGGTTCACAGCATTGGCACCGTTACCGAAGTCAAACTGATTGTTCAGGTGGTCGCCACTGACAACAGCGCTGTTGGTCATAGGAATACCGTCGATCACATACAACGGCTGGTTGTTACCATTCAGTGAGCTCACACCACGGATGATAACCGAGTTAGAAGCACCCGGGTCGGTGGAGGTGGTAGAAATCTGCACACCGGCAACCTTACCTGCCAAACCTGACATGACATCGTTCGCACGAAGCTCGGCAATCTGCTCACCGTCGAGTGATGTGGCAGAATAACCCAGCGCCTTGGCAGAACGCTTGATACCCATGGCGGTTACAACCACCTCGTCGAGGGTAGCGGCATCAGCCTTCAAGAACACGCGCATGTTGTTCTTGGCCTGCACCGTTTGGGCCTCATAGCCCAGATAAGAGATCGTCAAGGTCGTCTTACCTTCGGGCAATGACAGCGTGAACTTACCGTTTACGTCAGTCAACATACCAGTACTGGTTCCATCCACTTTGACAGCAGCACCGATGATGGGCTGGCCGTCTTCCTGAGAATACACAGTACCAGTAACTTTTGTCTGAGCCAGTACACTTCCTACACAGAGGAAGAGACTGACAAAAAACATAGTTAGCCTTTTTTCCATAAATTCTCTCTCTTTAATTAATATTAAACTGAATATAATTATATAAATATGTACGCGCTAGTTTGGTCGTGAAGGCCAATTTTGCATATTCTAATTGGCAAAAGTAGTTATAAAATTGTTAAACGACAAATAATTTTATAAAAAAATGACATTTTTATGCAAGCTTTTAACTATTCAGAGAGACACTCTTGATATAAATCAATTTTTCTCTCTGAATAATTGTCTTGACAGGAAACGTGCTGTCTCTCTCTATAAAGAAACGTGTTATCTCTCTATAAGGATGCGGGCGTCGACGGCCACGATGTCGGAGCCGTTGGCGAGCAGAGGGTTGATATCCATCTCCTTGATCTCCGTGGCAAAGCGGAGGAGGGTGGAGAGGCGCACGATGATCTCGGCATATTTCTGTTCGTTGATGCCCTGTTGGCCTCGCGTACCCTTTAGTATCTTATAGCCTCGCAGCGAGTGGATCATCGAATAGGCCTCGGCATAACTCAAAGGAGCCAAGCCGCTGGACACATCCTTCAGCACCTCGACGAAGATGCCGCCCAGACCGCAGAGCACCACATGGCCGAAGCGCGTCTCGTATTTCGCGCCGATGAAAAGTTCCGTGCCTTTCAGCATCTTCTGCACCATCACACCTGTGGCATCGGCTATCTGCATCATACGGTCGAACTCGAGCGCCAGATGTTCAGGGGTACGGATGTTCAGGGCCACACCGCCCACATCGCTCTTGTGTACAGGGCCTACGACCTTCGCCACGACGGGATAGCCCACTTTCTCGGCAAAGGCGGTGAGCGCCTCCTTGGATATGCTGACCATCTCAGGTACCAGCGGGATGCCGGCACAGGAGAGCAGTTCGCGCACGGTATCAGGCGCCAGGTAGCCACTCGTAATGCCTTCGAATTTAAGACGGTTGGTCTCGCGGTAGATGATCTCGCGGATCTTGGGCACATCGACTCCATAGAGCTCCAGCTCAGGGGGTGCGGGCTGCGGGGTGCGCATGATCTGGCTCAGGGCGGTGGCCAGCGTCACCTCGTCGCTGAAGTTGACATGGCCCTTGGCCAGGAACTCCGCCACCTCAGGGCCTGCAGTGTGCAGGCTGGGCAGGACGGGGAAGATGGGTTTACGGCACTCGCGGATCTTGCGGTCGAGCACATCATAGGCCTCATAGAGCTGGGTGAGGCCTGGGGTGCCGTAGATGACGGCAATGGCGTCGATGTGGTCGAAGCGGTGCTCGCAATAGTCGATGATGGTCCCTAATTGTTCTGCCGTACCAGTGGCGAGGAAGTCAATGGGATTCGCCACCGACGAGCCGGGGAAGAGCTTTGACTTGAGTTCTTCAGCGGGAGAGGTCGGAGTAATCTGAGTATTCTGAGTAATCGGAGTACTCTGAGTAATCAGAGAGGGAACATTGAGCCCGCCTTTCGAGAGGGCGTCGGTGAGCATGACGCCAGGGCCGCCGGCATGGGTGACGATGGCGAAGTTGCGACCCTTAAATGGGGGCAGGGTGAAGATACAACCCACGGTGGTGAGCTCCTCGCGACTGAAGCAGCGTACGATGCCCGCCTTGCGGAAGAGGGCTTCGACGGCAGAGTCGGACGAGGCTATCGCCCCCGTATGGGACGAGGCTGCACGTGAGCCGCTCTCTGACGATCCTGCCTTGATGGCAGCGATGCGACAACCCTTGCGGATGAGGCTGCTGGCGTGGAAGAGCAGCTTGTCAGGATTGCTGATATTCTCGATATAGAGCAGCTTGACCTTCGAGTCGGTTTCAGGGTTGAAATGCTCGTCCATATACTGCAGCACGTCCTCGATGCCGATCTGCTTGCCATTGCCGATGCTCCACACGCTGTTGAACCGCAGACCCTTGATGACGGCACTCTCGAGGATGAACACCGCTGTGGCACCAGAGCCGCTGACGAAGTCGGCCCCGCTGGGATGCAGGTTGGGGATGGGTAGGGTGAACACACTGTGGTGGTTGCGGTTCAGCAGGCCGATGCAGTTAGGGCCGATGAGGGCGGCACCATATTGCTCGCAGGTGTCGAGGATGCGCTGTTCGAGCTCGGCACCAGCCTTTGTCTCCTCGCCGAATCCTGCAGAGATGATGATGAAGGCGCGTGTCTGCTTCTCCTTCGCCAGCAGTTCCACATAATCGGGGCAGAACCTGGCTGCCACAACTAAAATGGCCAGTTCTGTAGAGGGTATCTCACGGGCATCGTGGAAGGCCTTGATCCCTTGCACTTCGTCTTCCTTGGGGTTTACAATGTGCAAGGTTCCATTGTAACCGCCACTCATCAGATTACGCACAATCGAGCCGCCTGGCTTATGCACGTTATTAGAGCCGCCGATGACGACGATGCTCTGCGGGTTTAATAGTTGTTGGTTAATCATGGCACAAAGATATATAAAAAACTCTAAAAGGCAAAGCAATATAAGAGATTTTTTTTATCTTTGCATGAAGTTTTTAGTTAAGCGCATATGAAGCAGAGACTTTTTATACTAATTATATCATTGGTTATGCCATTTATGACTTGGGGACAGACGTATTCCGGGCTTTGGAAGAAAGTGGATGAGGCAGAGAAGAAAGACCTGCCTCAGACAATGACGGAAGTGCTTCAGCAGATTGTTGACAAGGCCAAAACGGAGAAGGCTTATGGTCAGCTGATGAAGGCTGAGTTGAAGCATGCGCAGGTGACGGCCAGTGTGGCACCCGACTCGCTGAAACCTGCTATGGAGCGTATCAGCCAACGGTGTGAGAATACGAAAGACGTGGTGCTCAAGACCGTCTATCAGACTGTGCTCTACAGGGTCTATAGCAATAACTTACAGTTAGGGGTGACACCTGTGAAACCTGTCTTGACAGAAGAACTATGCAGCCAACTCGCCCAGGTGAAGGATGAAACCTACAATCCTTTCGTGCTTGAGGGCGAGGACAGCAAAATCTTCGACCACGACATGCTGAGTGTGATAGGCTATGAGTTGGACGACTATGAACCACTCTACAACTATTATAGCAGATCAGGCAACCGACGGGCGGCCTGTGTGACGGCTGCCGAGGCCTATGAGTGGGATGCGGAAAAGCTGGATTCACTGATGGAGGTCTATGGTGACCTGCCTGAGGCTGGCGACCTGGCCATCGCCTATTTTAAAACCGCCCTCATCCAGAAGCCGAACGAGGAAAACGTGGAGAAGATCCGTTTCATCGACATGGCCCTGAGGAAATGGGGCGGCTGGAAGAGCATGAACACCCTCCGTAATATCGAGAAGGACCTTACCAACCCGCAGTACCGCGTGAAGTACGACTGTGAGGTGAACCAGCCGATGCAGGAGATGCCCATCAAACTGGAGCAGTTGCGTCATATCTCGTCGCTGACGCTGAAGGTTTATCGTGTGAAGGCCGACGGTGATATCGATATCCGTCCGAATTACGCCGAGGGCTATAAGAAGATCAAACCCCTGCTGAGTGAGACACCTGTCAAGGTGGAAAAGCAGTTCACGGGTAAGCAGCCCTACGAACAGTTCGAAGACTCCCTGACACTTGAGGGCCTGCCCGTAGGTGTCTATATGCTGGAGTTCTCGACGATTCCCTCGACAGAGGTCATCCGTATGCTTTACTACGTAACCGATGTCTATACAATGGCGGAAAGTCAGCCCAATGGCGTCACCCGTTATGTTGTGGTCAATGCCACCACGGGTCAGCCTATTGCAGGGGCTCATCTGCGCATCAAGGAATACATTTCTTATAATAAGTATGACACTTCGAACGTGAAGACCAACGCGAAGGGTGAGTATCTGTATCAGCGCAAGAACGATAACAGCCGTTGTGAGGTGTTTGCCTATACTGACAGCGACAAGGCCTGTCCGGAGATGGGTGTTGCCAACCGTTACAGGTATTACAAAAACAATGACCATCCAGAGCGTACAGAGGTCTATACCGACAGGGCCATCTACCGTCCAGGTCAGACTGTGCATGTGGCTGCTATCATCTACCAAGCGTTGGAGGACTGCAAGCATGTTGCCACGCAGGGAAAGCACGTGACATTCTCGTTGCGCGATGCCAACAGGAAGGAACTGAAGACGGTGAGTGCCACGACAGACGGGTATGGTGTGTGCAGTGCTGACTTCACGCTACCTTCCTCAGGACTGACGGGAGAGTTCAGCATCCTGGTCAACAGTAGGTATCACTATTTCAGGGTGGAGGCGTACAAGCGTCCCACCTTCCAAGTGGAGTTTGAGGAGGTGAAGCAACATTACGAGGCTGGCGACACCGTGGAGGTGAAGGGTATAGCCCGTACCTACGCAGGTGTGCCGGTGCAGGGAGCGACAGTTGAATATACAGTTGACAGGAGGATGGCCTTCTGGTGGTGGTCGTATTGGCGTTACTATGACACAGGTGTCATTGGAACAGGCCAGGAAGAGGACGAGGTGTTCAGTGGAGAGACTGTCACTGACAGCGACGGTTCCTTCATTGTGAAGATGCCGATGATCATGCCAGAGAGCAGGCATCCGTTGTTCTATAACTTCACTGTGACGGCTGATGTGACGGATACAGCCGGAGAGACACACAACGGACAACTCACTTTGCCGTTGGGTAACCGTAAGACGGCGTTGAGCATCGACATTGAGGAGCAGATGCTGTTGGAGGATAATCCTACGATGACCTTCCATCTGCGCAATGCTGCAGGCAAGGACATTGATGCCAATGTGAAGTTCAGAATAGATGGCGCCAAGGTTTGGCAGGACTGGCCGACACAGCAGGAGAAGGAATTGGTGCCGATGCATCTGAAATCGGGTAAGCATACGGTGGAGGCGATATGTCAGGGCGACACCCTGAAGCGTGACTTCGTGGTGTTCTCCCTTGACGACAAGCGTCCTGCCACAGAGACTGACGACTGGGCTTTTCAGAGGGATTTCACGTTCCCCAGCGACGGCAAGCCTGTCACTATCCAGGTAGGCTCGTCTGACAAGGACGTCCACATTGTCTATAGTATCTTTACCGCTGACAGGCTGATAGAGACAGGAGCCGTGGATAAGACCAACGAACTCATCAACCGCAAGTTCGTTTATAAAAAAGAATACGGCGACGGTATTGTCTTGAACTTCGCGTGGGTGAAGAATGGCAAGTGCTACAAGCATGATTTTAACATCAACCGGCCCATGCCTGACAAGAAACTCAAGATGCAGTGGACAACCTTCCGTGACCGTCTGACACCAGGACAGGAAGAGGAGTGGACACTTACCGTGAAAGGACCTGACGGCAAACCGGCCGATGCGATGCTGATGGCGACACTTTATGACCAGAGTCTCGACCAGTTGCGAAAGAATGTGTGGTCTTTCTTCCCATATACCCCTCTCTCCTTGCCATCAGTGCAGTGGACGGTTCCCAACCGTTACCCCATATCGCTCTTTGGCGCATACGCCTGGTCGCGGTTGGCAGAACGTGGTCTTGCATTGAGCCATTTTGACAACAGTGTATTCCCCTCATATCACAGGATTGGTATCGGCAGTACCCTACGGTTGAGGGGCGCTTCAGTACTGGAAAAGAGGGTAGTGGGGAATGGTTTGCCTATCCCGCAGAGGGAAGTTAATGAAGCTGCAGTCTTTGATATGGCAGAGGTGCAAAGTGCAAATACCATGACTGTAGAAGAGGCTTTGCAGGGTAGGATTGCCGGACTGAATATTAAGACCTATGAAAAGAAAAGCGACCCGTCGGCACTGACGGGTATCGACGACGGCAACGAAGAATCCGTGGGCTTCGTGCCTGAGGTGCAGATTCGTGAGAACCTCAACGAGACGGCCTTCTTCTATCCCCAGTTGACGACGGATGCGGAGGGTACGATCGCCTTGAAGTTCACGTTGCCGGAGAGTCTTACCACCTGGCACTTCATGGGTCTCGCCCATACCAAGGATATGTGCTATGGTCTGCTCGAAGGCGAGGCGGTGGCGAAGAAGGATGTGATGATACAACCCAACATGCCGCGTTTCGTGCGTGAAGGTGATCAGGCGATATTGTCGGCTCGTATTTTCAATACCAGTGATCATGCCATCAGCGGCAAGGCCCGTATCCTACTACAGAATCCAGAAACAGAGGCTGTGGTCTTTGAGACCATTAAGGATATTTCCGTGCGTGAAGGTGCCACAGGCAGTGTGTCGTTCGAACTCCCTGTGCTGAGTGCCGATGTCACGCCGCTCGTCTGTCAGGTGATGGCCTATGGCGATGGCTTCTCCGATGGCGAACAGCATTATCTGCCTGTGCTGCCCAGTACAGAGCGAGTGACGGTGACGGTGCCGTTTACGCTGAATGAACCAGGCAAGAAGACCATAGATCTGGCTGCACTTCTTCCTGCTGACAGCAAGAACCAGAA
>JAFZCU010000224.1 GCA_017556145.1 Prevotella sp.
ACACCCGCCGCTATGCCCGTAAGCAACTCACCTGGTATAAGAAAGACCCGCAGATACGCTGGTTCCACCCCGACCAAAAGAATGAAATTATCGACTATATTATAACACAATCATCATGAAAAAGATCTGGCATTGGATCACGGGTATCTGGCCTTGGTACAAAGGCCTCTACAAAGGACGTCCCTGGTATATAAAGACCCTTGCGGCACTTGTGTCGCTCATCGTGGCATTCTTTCTTTATCTCGGTGCTGTCGACGTGAATTTCCTTTGGCTCTTCGGTAAGTCGCCTTCCATGTCGACCATCAAGAACAAGCGCCCTGCCGAGGCCTCCATCATCTACAGTGCCGATGGTAATGCCATCGGAAAATTCTTCAGCGAAAACCGTACACCCGTCACTTACGAAGAGGTGAACCCCGTATTCTGGCGCGCCCTCATTGATACCGAAGACGAACGATTCTACTCCCATCACGGTATCGACTACACTGCCTTTGCCGCCGTAGCCAAGGAGTATATCCTCCACCGAGACGCCCGCGGTGCCTCCACCATCACTCAGCAGTTGGCCAAGAATCTCTTCCGCACCCGCAGCGAATATTCCACAGGCCTCTTGGGCAACATCCCGGGCCTGAAGATGCTCATCATGAAGAGCAAGGAGTGGATTACCGCCTATAAGCTTGAATTCTTCTTCACCAAGAATGAGATTCTCACCCAATACGCCAACACCGTAGACTTCGGTTCCAACGCCTTCGGCATCAAGACCGCCTGTAAAACCTACTTCAACTGCAAGCCTCAGGACCTGACCGCTGAAAATGCCGCCATCCTTGTGGGCATGCTCAAGGCCACCACCTATTACAATCCTCTCATTAATCCTGAGAACAGCCTGAAGCGCCGTAATATCGTGCTCGACCTGATGCAGCAGCACGGCGACCTCGACAGCGAGGTCTGCGACTCACTTAAGCAGCTCGACATCAAACTCGACTACAGCGTCGAATCCGCCTACGACGGCGATGCCAACTATTTCCGCGAGGCTGTGGCCGACTATCTGAAGGACTGGTGCGAGGAATATTTCGACAACCGCAACGCCCTATATACCGAAGGTCTGAAGATCTACACCACTATCGACACTCGCATGCAACGCTATGCCGAGGAGGCCGCCCTGAAGCAGATGCGACAGGTGCAGAACAACTTCAACTCCCATTGGGGCTCCACTAATCCCTGGCAAGACGAGCGCCATCAGGAAATCCCCCATTTCATCGAAGATATCGCCAAGCGGCAACCCATCTACAAATACCTCTCCAAGAAGTTTGACGGCAACGCAGACTCCATCAACTATTACCTGAACAAGCCCCATACCGTGAAAGTATTCGACTATGACAAGGGACTAGTAGAGAAAGAGATGTCTACCCTCGATTCCATCCGCTACATGGTGCGTTTCATGCACTGCGGCTTCGTGGCGCTCGAGGCTGAGACGGGCCACGTGAAGGCCTGGGTGGGCGACATCGACTTCAGATCTTGGAAATACGACAAGGTGACAGCGCAGCGCCAGCCTGGATCGACATTCAAACTCTTCGTCTATACTGAGGCCATGAACCAAGGACTTACGCCATGTGACCGTCGGCGCGACTCCTACTTCTCCATGAAAGTGATGAATAACGGCAAGGAAGTCACCTGGGCCCCGACCAATGCCAACGGCTATTTCACCGGCGACTCCATGCCGTTGAAGGCTGCCTTTGCGCAAAGCATCAACTCCGTTGCTGTGAAATTAGGTCAGGAGGTTGGCATCCGAAACATTGCCAACACCGCCCGTAACATGGGCATCAAGAGCAAACTCGACCCCACCCCCTCGCTGGCTCTCGGCTCGAGCGATGTCAACCTGCTGGAACTCGTCAACAGCTACTGTACGGTGGCCAACGACGGTAAAGCCCACGACCCTGTGCTCGTGGTGCGCATCCTCGATCGCGATGGTAAGGAAATCTACACTGGTCCTACGGAGCAGCGGCAAGTCATACCCTACAAGAGTGCTTACCTTATGCAGCAGATGCTCCTTGGCGGACTCCGAGAGCGTGGCGGCACCTCGATGAGCCTCTGGGGCTATGTCGGACAATTCGACCGCGATACAGAGTTCGGTGGTAAAACAGGCACGTCCAACAACCACTCCGATGCCTGGTTCGTGGGTGTATCCCCGAAGCTCGTGGCAGGTGCCTGGGTAGGCGGCGAATACCGCAGCATACACTTCCGCACCGGTCAGCTCGGTCAGGGCTCGCGTACAGCACTTCCTATCTGCGGCTACTTCTTCCAGAGTGTGCTCGCCGACCCTAATTTCAAACAATACCATGCTAAGTTCGACAAGCCGAAGGATGATAACATCACGCCCGAGATGTATGAGAACTGCCGGTATGTCTACTATCCAGTGGATTCGGACTCCGTGGCCATCGACTCGCTCGACTTTGAAGGCATCGAGGAATACCAAGAGCTCGACGA
>JAFZCU010000225.1 GCA_017556145.1 Prevotella sp.
ACTTCGTTCAGGGGCTGACGTCGATATGGCGACGCCCGAGTATGCAGAGGCCATCAAGCACATGACCGACTGCGCCAACATCTGTTTTAAGATCAACACCACCGCTCCCACACCAGAGCAGATTCGTCCGCTGGAGGAGCAGCTCTTCGACGGCAATCTCGACCAGACGAGCTACCTGATGCCCCCGCTCCAGATTGACTTCGCCAGTCAGATGAAGATCGGCCGTGGTGTCTTCGTGAATCACTCGCTGACCTGTATGGCTGCTGGTGGCATCACCATCGACGACGGCGTGATGATAGGCCCCAACGTGCGCATCGTCACCGATAACCACGACTTCGAGAACCGCATGGTGCTGCGCTGCAAGCCCGTCCACATCGGCCGCAATGCCTGGATTGGCGTGGGTGCCATCATCCTGCCCGGTGTCACCATCGGTGAGAATGCCGTCGTTGCCGCAGGCGCCGTTGTCACCAAGGACGTAGCCCCCGGCACTATCGTCGGCGGCAATCCCGCAAAGTTCATTAAAAACATATGATCATGAAAAAGATATTAGCAATGATGATGCTGGCAGCGGTTACATGCGTTAACGCTCAGCAACAGCATGAGGGAAAGAACGTTTTGTTCGGTATTGGCGAACCGCTGGTCTTAACGGGTATCACAGCCGACAAGTCGAGTGCATCGTTCAGTGCAACGGAGTATATTCTTGATGCCATGAACTTCGGAGCCATCCGTGCTTGGATGCATCAGACGGAAATCCTGCGCAGTCCCTCGGAGGCAAATTCTGATAAGGTGCGCCAATACACCGATGCACTCAACATGTATGCAGGGCTCGGCATGGAGATTACGGGACTGAGCCACCGGTGGTTCATCGTCGGGAAGGACGGCAAGCTGTTACAGTCCGACGGACGGATGTATCGCCGCGATACGACGGAGGGAAGCCTTTACATCAAGTCGCTTCAGGCGATAGAAGAGGGCTGGCGCACAATGGTGGCGCTGTTTCCGCAGGTTGTGCAATGGGAAGTGGGCAATGAGTGGAACACATCCGACTTCCTGAATGTCTATCCTGAGGATGACACTCCCCTGACGGACGAGGAACGGATGGAGATAGCCACCGACATGATGTACTACGCCTACCGCGGCATCAAAAGCGGCAATCCGAAGGCATCGGTTGTTTCTTTCTCCCCCGCCATCGCCATGTCCTCATTTGCAGGAAAGGACGGCCATGAGCGGATGGTTCCATTCACGAATGCAGGTTACGGTATTGCACTCGCTCTGAGCAGGGTCTATGCCAACATCGCCAGCGGACAATACCCTGCAGGGCTTGCTCCCGATAAAGATCCTGACCACTATTTCGACATGGTAGCCTGGCATCCATATTTGCTTACCGGCATGAATCCCATGATTATCAGCGAAACCTATCCCGCTCAAGGCCGATTCTTCAGGGAAGAGCATGTCGATGCCTTGTGGCAAAACTTCAATGACATGGCTTACAATGTGATGGTAATGAACGGTGATGCTGACAAGAAGGTCTTATTAACAGAGATGGGATTCAACGACTGGCATAATATCGACAAGGAACAGGCTCATCTGGCAGAATATGAAAGGCTGTTTGCCATGGTTTCTGAAACCATGCCTTATGTGAAGACCGTTCACCTCTTCCGGCTCTTGACAGCTCCCGCAGAGTACCAGTTTGGATTGTTCTGGCATGGTATGAAGGAGTATAACGACTGGCTTACTAAGAGTAATTTCAAGGATATAGTTGCGCCATATACTGAGGTGTATCCTGATTTCTCTCCCCGAGAAAAGGCTTATACTATCCAGAAGATTACTGGTGGGAATAAACCCCTTGAACTGCCCAACGAGATAAGAAGTAGAATTCATTAACAATTAAAAATAATAGGAGAACAAGACTATGATTTTCGACAGAAACGAGAAGAAACAGGTAGTGGCACTGCTGGGTGCCGGGAGTATGGGAACAGCCATCGTGCGACGCATTGCGGCAGGCAAGAAGATCCTACTGGGCGACATCAGCGAACGGGCCTTGGAGCGCGTGAGCGACGATTTCCGCCGCAGCGGCTATGACGTGGAAACACAAGTTGTAAATGCGTTGGAGAAAGAGAGCGTAGAAGCTTTCGCCAAACGTGCGGCTGAGCTCGGCCCCGTAATGTACTTCATCGACACGGCAGGCGCATCGCCAAATCAGGCATCGCCGGAGCACATCGTCGCGCTCGACATGGTGGGCACGGGCTATGCCGTGGATGCCTTCGGGCGGGTGATGGCCGAGGGTGGCGCAGGGCTCATCATCTCGAGTCAGGCTGCCTACATGTACCCCATCCCCAACGACGACGAACTGCAGATTGTGAACGCAACCACAGAGCAACTTTCTGAACTGCCCATCGTTAAGAACGTCGCCATGCAGAACAGCGGCCTGGCCTACATGATTGCTAAGCGCGTGAACCACCTGCAGGCTCAGCGTGCAGCAGCCACCACATGGCGCGAGCGTCACGCCCGCATCAACACCATCTCGCCAGGCATCATCGTCACGCCCCTGGCCTACGACGAGTTCAATGCCAACGGCGACGGCTATCAGGCCATGATCGATGCCTCGGCC
>JAFZCU010000003.1 GCA_017556145.1 Prevotella sp.
CTAAGGACTACAAAAAAGATGGGGAAACGACGTTGTTTCCAGTATTCATGACAATGTTCTTATAAATAAGCAAAAAATCTATTTGCATATGGAACAAAAGTTCAGCAATAACAGTTTAGACCTCGAGACGCTGCGGGAGTTCTGCAAGCGGGAGGATGCGGAAGCATCCTCCTACCTCTCCCGCCCTTTGATGCGTGAGCGCATGCTGCGGACGGAGGGGCGCTTCACGTCGAGGGCGGCGGCGATGGCCTCCTCATTCCTGCCCTGTTTCTGTCGGATACATGCCAGGGTGACGTACGCACGCCCACGATAAGAGTGTTTCAGTTTTTGAGGTATATAAAAACAGACCCGACAGCTTGAAATTCAGAGGCTGCCGGGAATCAACGGTGCAAAGATAGGAATAATTTCCGAATATTCCAAATCTTTTTGGATTTATTATCAGAAAATCTTATATACACATCACTTTTCCACTCACATTGGCCACATGATCCAGTCCATATACAAGCGAAGGGCCGTCAACCCCCATCCAACTGAAGAGCCTCATCATGCGTGCATATTGATTGAGGACATATGATGTGTCAATGACAGCATTTGGACGGGCTGTTGCTGAGCATTCCTTTAGTGCTTGTGGGTTTATGGTGTATGATAAAGAAATGAAACACCTGACACCATATCGCCAAAACGAAACATCCCTCTCGCCGGTGAGGGGGAGAGGGATGGTGTATGGGGATGGATACTTTCACTTGGCTTCTTTTGCTTCCAGTTCCTTGATGAAATCGTCGGCCCTCTGTAGTTTGCGCCCTTCACGACGAGCCTGCTTCACCTCGAGGGCTTTTTCGCGTAGCTTATTGTAACTTCGCGATCGAAATGATTATTGAATTAGCGAAGCGGCAGAGCCGAGCGTCTGGCACTGTGTGCTTATTATCTTAAGAAATCGTTCATTGCATGTAAATTTGTTGCAATGAACGATTTTTGTTAGTGTTTGAAACATAATTTATTGTATGTATCGAGTTTTTGCTGTACTTTTGCAGCATAAAATTCAAAACAACAAATGAATAACAAGATGAAAAAAGTAATGACAACGATCGTGGCTGCGGTACTGATGACGATATCGGCTCAGGCTCAAAGGCTACGGGTAGGCGAGCAAGGCTCGGGAATGGTGCAGCCAAAGGTGCTCGGTGAAAACCATGCGATGGTACGAGTAGAGCAAGGTCAAAAATACCTGCTTCTACCCGTGCAGGAGAAAGAAGAGAACGCGCACATTGCCGTGCTCGACGGAAGAAATGAAATGGTGAAGCGGCTGAACGTAAGACTGGCTGTGGATAAAGTTGATTATTATGTGCCGCTGGAATTGAAAAGCTGTAAGCTGCTCGACATCACCTTCCAGGGTGACCGTCGTACAACAGGAGCTGTGAAGGATTTTGCTTGTTGGAAGGAGTTGAAATACAGCAATACATTCGACACGACCAACCGCGAGAAGTTCCGTCCAGCCTATCATCATACACCCCTGTATGGTTGGATGAATGATCCCAATGGTATGTTCTACAAGGATGGCGTATGGCACCTGTATTATCAGTATAATCCTTATGGTTCCCAGTGGGAGAATATGACATGGGGACACTCCACATCGCGTGATCTCATTCACTGGGAAACACAACCTCTGGCTATTGAGGCAGACTGGTTAGGTGCCATCTTCTCTGGCTCATGCGTTACGAACGGCAATGAAGTAGTCGCTTTCTATACTTCTGCCGGACAGCATCAGGTGCAGTCGATGGCGGTGTCGAAGGATGGTGGACAGACGTTCGAGAAGTTCAGTGGCAATCCCGTGCTGACAAGCGATGTGCCCGATTTCCGTGATCCTAAAGCATTCTGGAACGAGGAGGCTAAAGTATGGAATCTGATCCTGGCTGCCGGCCAAGAGATGCGTATCTATTCATCTAACGACTTGAAAGCGTGGAAGTATGAGTCATCATTCGGAAAGGAATATGGCAATCATGGTGGTGTATGGGAATGTCCTGACCTGTTTAAGATTGACGGAAAGTGGGTGTTATTATGCAATATCAACCCCGGCGGCCCATTTGGCGGAAGTGCTACACAGTATTTCGTGGGCAACTTCGACGGCAAGAAGTTCACATGCGAGTCGATGCCGAAAGTAACAAAGTGGTTGGATTATGGCAAGGACCACTATGCAACAGTATCTTTCTATAACGCTCCAGAGAACCGCCGCGTAGTGCTGGCATGGATGTCAAACTGGCAATATGCCAATCAGGTACCTACAAAACAGTTCCGTAGCGCCAACTCCATCCCCCGTGATCTTGGCCTGTTTATACATGGCGAGGAAACCTATGTAAGTGTGGTCCCCTCTAAGGAGATGTTGGCCGTGCGTGGACAGAAAATGAAGAAGCTGACAGAAACCTGCGAGATTGTAGTTGATGTGAAAGGCTCGGCTACGATTGCGCTTTCGAACGCAAAGGGTGAGCAGGTCGTCATGAACTACGATGCCCAGAAACAGACCTTCTCTATGGACCGTACGAAGAGCGGTGATGTGGGTTTCAGTGAGGCTTTCCCCTGCACGAACACAGCTCCCACATACGGCAATATCCGCCAGCTGCGCATCTTTATCGACCGCTGTAGCATAGAGACTTTTGACAGCGACGGTAAGGTGGCAATGACCAACCTTGTGTTCCCTTCTGAGCCTTATAATAATATTAAGGTAAAGGGCGGCAAAGCCACTATCTATGAAATTGTCAAATAGTAAATAGTAAAATACAATCATGAGTAAAGTCAACAAACTCGCCCTCATCCC
>JAFZCU010000226.1 GCA_017556145.1 Prevotella sp.
CCGTGTCAGAATCAGCCTCCGCTGAGTATGACGCCTACAGGTATGAGGGGCTGGAGATACCGGCTATCATCGACAAGTGGCTGGAACACTTCGACACGTCGGTGGGCAAGCGCCACAAGGTGCTGCTGCGCCTCTGTTCGGAGCTGAAGCATGTGTGCGAGCGCAACAATGAGCGCGTGAGGTATTTCGTGAACCGCCTGCCGTGGGTGAAGGACCTGCGGGCAGAGGGCGACTCCGTGGACAAGACCATCGAGGACGGCCTGAACCGCGAGATGAGCCTGAACATGCCCAAGGTGATGTTCGCCACGCTGAAGGCCATGGGCGTCAACCCCTCGATATACAGGAACAGCAGCGTGGTGGAGGCGGAGAACGCCCTGCTGCCCAAGTTCACGGAATACGGCCGCGAGATCGAGGCGCTGACGCCACACTTCCCCTGCATGGAGGAGGTGTGCTACCAGATGAGGACGCCCTCGAAGCCCGCCTGCCTCTTTGTAGGCGCCGCGCTCTACGGCACGCTGATGACGCGCATGCACTACTACTTCTACCACCGGCCGGAGGAGCAGAGGCGGCTGAACTACGAGGTGTTCGTGGTGGACGACCCCGCCACGGGAAAGTCGTTTGCCGGCGACCTCTACAAGATCATCCTCTCGCCGATCATCGCCGCCGACAAGGTGGGCAACGACCTCATCAACAAGTTCAAGAAGGACCAGCTGAGGAACGAGACCTCGTCGGACAAGCAGAAGAAGGACGGTCTGACACAGCCGATGGTGAAGATCAGGATACACGGTGCGCGGACGTCGAACCAGACCTTCATCGAGGACATGAACGCCTGCGTGGACATGGACGGCGAGGGCAACCCCATCCACCTGCACCTGTTCACCTTCGACTCGGAGCTGGAGAACAATGCCCGCCTGAGCGGGTCGAGCCAGTCGTGGATCGACAAGAGCGTGTTCGAGCTGAAGGCCTTCCACAACGAGGAGGACAACCAGCAGTACAAGAACATCAGCTCGATCAGCGGTCCCTTCAACGTGTACTGGAACTTCGTCTATACGGGTACGCCCGTCAGTCTGTCGAAGAAGGTGAACATCCGCAATTTCGGCTCGGGCCTGTATTCGCGTATGGCCGTGCTGCCCCTCTGCTCTGATGCCTTCGAGGTGATTCCCCTCTACCGGCGTAGCAAGGAGAACATCGATGTGATAGACCGGCTGAAGGCGTGGGCCTTCAAACTCGACCAGACCAGGGGCGAACTGCCTTTTTGGCCGCTGGTGGAACACACCTATTACTGGATGGCCGACATCATGGAACTGGCCAAGATGGAAGAGGACCGTATCACGGCCATGCTCGTGAAGCGCGTGCCTTACTACGGCCTGAACGTGGCGGCGCCCTTCATCGTGATGCGCCACTGGGAGGAGTGGCAGCAGTCGGGGACGTTCAAGATCGACGAGAAGGACAAGGCCCTCTGTTCGGTGATCCTCGAGATCCAGCTCTATACGCAGAAGAAGTTCTTCGGCGGTCAGGCGAAGACTTACTATGAGAACAAGTATGCCGACGAGCAGAGCAACAAGGTGAACTACTATTCGAAGTCAGACCGTTTGCTGGAGTCGCTGCCGACAGAGTTTACAAAGGAAAAACTGATGGAGTTTGCCAATATGAACGAAGACGTGGCCAGGGTTCAGATCTGGCGATGGGTAAAAGACAAGAAGGTGGAGAAGAGCGGCCGTGGAAAGACT
Source organism: Prevotella sp. (assembly GCA_017556145.1). Classification (GTDB taxonomy): domain Bacteria; phylum Bacteroidota; class Bacteroidia; order Bacteroidales; family Bacteroidaceae; genus Prevotella. Next base: position 1,731 of record JAFZCU010000226.1, read on the forward strand.
GCGAAAATTAAGAAATTGGCCAAAACCGTAACATCGTAACAAACGTAACGTAACAAATTGAAGTTTATGGGTACAACAAGTATTAATAAGGAAATGAAGATATCGCCTCACTTTACGCTCGGGGAGTTGACGAAAAAGGGGGAGTGCCAAATTTGACACTCCCCCTTGTGATTCGGTTGGGGCTCGAACCCAAGACCTACTGCTTAGAAGGCAGTTGCTCTATCCAGCTGAGCTACCGAACCGGCCTTGTTTTTATTTAGCGGGTGCAAAGGTAGACATTTTTTTGCAAACAGCCAAATATTTCTGCCAAAAACCTTTTGCTATATCGTAAACCTGACGTATGTACGGTCGTCGAAAGAGCGGTTACTGGGGATAAAACCCTTCGTGGCCTTAAAATCGCCGATATTCAAGGGGTCTGTCTCTCGTTGATGCTGGAGACGTGCTTCTGACTCGTCGAGTGTAGGACACAAGAAAGGATAGCCGTCACTTGCAAGCACAATCTCATGTGGACTGAAGTCGAGACTGATTACCGGTACCAGCTGCTCAGGGATGCGGAAACCGTCTATGACGGAATAGGTGACGTTCTGGTTCTTCATCTCCTGCAACATGCGGGGAATGATGGCATCGCGTGCCTCATCGTTGGTGAGGAGTTCCTCCTGGGTTTTACCATCTGCCAGCAGCTCCTTTACTTTCGTTGCTCTCATCTCAGCCAGCGTCTGCTCGTAGGGCTTGGGGTTATCAAAGAACTGACCATCGATGAGGCATTGGCAGTCGCCAATAAACCAAATCTCTCGGCGCAGACGTGAGAAGATGACGGCCGAAGCGGTGAGCCGTTCCTCGTGATGCTCCTTCAAACGGTCGATGATGTCGGCCTTGTGGAGTTTCCAAATGGGGGTGTAGGCCTTTTGTATGGCTCGGGTGACGCCGATGCAGAACTGATGACAAGTGTCTTGAGGTGACATGCGTCGGATATGGGCGGCAACGATATGCATAGCGTACTCGCCGTTGCTCATAAAAGGATGGAAGCGACGTTTGGATTTCGAAGTGGATCCGTCGATAACGGCAATGAAATCACTTGTGACGACGAGACCGTCCTCGCTTTTCTTTTGGGGGTTCTTCGCTATGAGGCTTTGCTCGATAATAATCATTGCTATTGTATAGTTTCTTGATGAGGTCTGGTCGTCCGATGCGACGGAGACTTTGTTCTATACTGCGACGTTCCTCGGGCTTGTACCAGAAGAAATACTGGCGTTGGGCGAGTTTCTCCCGTTGGCTCTTTGCCGAGAATACAGGTTCAAGCGTATATGGGTCGTAGCCCGTATACCACGTCTCGGTGGCAACCGTCATGGGAGTTGGTGTAAAGTCCTGTACTTGTTCGAGGTGGAAGTCCAACTGTTTGGTGATGACGGCCAGTTCAGCCATATCCTCTTCCAGACATCCCGGATGCGAGGAAATGAAGTATGGGATAATCTGCTGGCGCAGGTTTTCTTCGCGGTTGATGCGGTCGAAAATGCGCTTGAACTCATAGAACTGCTGGAACGAGGGTTTGCGCATCAGTTTCAGTACACGATCACTTGTATGCTCGGGTGCCACTTTCAGGCGTCCGCTCACATGTTTGCATATCAGTTCACGGGTGTATTCCATCGCTGTCTGATTAGCAGCCTCGTCCTTACTCTTATATAATAACAAGTCGTAGCGCACACCACTACCGATGAAACTCTTCTTGATGCCCTTGACGGCATCGACGGCACGGTAGATCTCCAGCAGTTTCTGATGATTGGTGTCAAGATTGGGACAGATTTGTGGATGGATGCAACTGGGCCGCTTACATTTTTCACAGGCATTGAGATTACGGCCATGCATACCATACATATTTGCCGATGGTCCACCAAGGTCAGAAAGATAACCTTTGAAGTCGGGCATATCTATGACCTGCTTCACCTCTTTTAATATACTCTCTTTTGAACGGCAGGAGATGAACTTACCCTGATGGGCGGAGATGGTGCAGAAGGCACAGCCGCCAAAACAGCCGCGATGGATGTTGACGCTATGCTTGATCATATCATAAGCAGGAATGCGTTTGTCCTTGTATTTCGGATGGGGCTGTCGGGTATAGGGAAGGTCGAAAGAGGCATCCAACTCTTGGGTGGTCATCGGCGGATAGGGCGGATTGATGACAACATATTTACCATCGACACTCTGTAGCAGACGGGAGGCATGCATCATGTTCGACTGCTCCTCGACATAGCGGAAATTCTCAGCTTGCTTACGCTTATCCTTCAGGCATTGCTCATGGGAATGTAAAACGATGTCGTCTTCGCGGATTCCGCCTGGAATATCTTCCTTCCTCACAATGTAAACTGTTTGCGGGATGTCGTGTGGAAGAATCGGATTCTCCTGAAGGCGGCTAGCGAGTTCGAGAGTGGGTTTCTCGCCCATACCGTAGGTAATCATGTCGGCACCAGAGTCACAAAGGATACATTTCCGGAGGCTGTCTTGCCAGTAATCATAGTGTGTGACGCGACGGAGTGAAGCCTCTATACCTCCGAGTATGACGGGCACATCGGGATATAGTTGTTTAAGGATCCTGGTATAGACAATCGTGGGATATTCAGGTCGGAGGTCATGCCTGCCATCGGGACTATAGGCATCTTCGGAGCGCAGACGACGATTGGCGGTGTATTTGTTCACCATCGAATCCATACAGCCTGGCGACACTCCATAGAATAGTCGGGGACGTCCGAGTTTCTTGAAGTCGCGGAAGTCGCCGTGCCAGTCTGGCTGTGGGACAATTGCCACACGATAACCAGCCGCCTCCAGTAATCGTCCGATGACAGTCGCACCAAAAGAAGGATGATCCACATAGGCATCGGCAGAGAACAGGATGATGTCGAGTTCATCCCATCCTCTAAGTTCCAACTCCTTCTTCGTCGTTGGCAGAAAATCCGTCAGCCTATATTCCATATCTCTCACTTCTTACCTCTCACCTCTTACCTCTAATTAAACGGTGTACCCTGTATGGCGCGTGTCGTCGTTCCTAAGTTGTCGTTGCCCTTGTTCTTCCAGTTGATATAAAGAATTACTAACTGCTGGAGTCCGAAAGCTTTCATATTCGGATGATAGATCACATCAAGGCAGAGATCCAACAGCGCCTTGTCCTTGCCTGCCTGACTCTCCAGCAGAGAACGGACGTTGAGTTTCAACTTGTCAAGCACTTGCTCATCTACATACCCGTTAGAGTCGATCAGATCTCTGAAGAACTGATATTTTTCAATGGTCTCAAGGTGCTCTTCCTTGACTTCAATACTTCTTGTACCAGAAGAATTTGCCTGAATTTTCATACACTTATTATTTTAAGTTAGAGATTATTGTAATAGAAATGCTAATATACCTCGCATCAGTAGGTTACGCATTTGCTCATCTTTGATACACTCAAAGGGAAAGCCAATGGTCAGGGCGCGGTAATCGTTGCCGTTATAGGCGACGCAGGCGCTTTGCTCGTTAGAATAGGCCATCGCTGGATAGGCTGGCGCAACGGGCAGCAGAATATCCGGGTGCTGAGCCGCATAATGCAGACTATTGGGATGGCGATGGAAAGTGAAAGTTGTACCTAATCCTTGGATGGTATCCCGTTCCAGATAATCATTATGAGTCCCACCATAGTTACATTTGAGAAGATTGGCCAGGAATCTCTTGTCCTGCTCTGATGTCATATCACGTCCGATATAGGCACCACTCACAAGAAGTGAGCCACCTTGAGACGTAAAGGCGGAGAGATGGGGACGAAGTCCCTTTGGGAATGCCTGATACTTCACCAGTGAATAGCCATCGTTACATTCCAGACCGAGGATCAGATCTACAAGCGCATAGCCCTCCAACGTCATCTTGCCATTCTCAATGGCTTTTGATGAACAGCTGGCAATGCTGTAGCGACGGGCAGAGGCGATGGCATTCGCGTGGGTACGGACATAGTCGAAGTCATTACCTGCAATAAATTGTCCTGCCAATGAGTCATTGGTGAAACCAAGGCCCTTCGATGAGGTCTTTCCTATTTGCGAACGGTCAAATCCAGTCTGGTAACCGCGCCATCCGGCAGTCAGTCCGTAACTCACGCCAATATCCGCGTTCAGGTCGAAACCTTGTTCTGTCTCGTTATCGCGCACTTGGGGTGAGGCGAGACGATGAAAGCCATTGACCACGAGCACCTGCTTTTGGGCTGTGGGATTATAGAGGGCTGACACCACTTCGCTGGGGAAACTCTCCCCGCCGGCATTAACGGCCGCCACACGGAAGGAGTATAGCTTGTCGGGATCAAGTTGGATGATGGTACTTGTCTTGTCACTATTCAGGAAGAAGCCGTTATCGAAACCTTCGTTATCTTTGGCCGTATAGAGCACATAACAGGTTGGTATAGCTGAAGGTTCATAGGGATCTTCAGTCGCAGTCCAACTGATCTTTGCCTCGCCTTTGTCGGTCAAAGTGACACATACATTGTCGGGGGCCAGCGGCTGTACGACATAATCAGTATGATGCATCCGTGCCGTATAGCGCAGCAGTGTCTTATAAATGCTACGGGCCAGATCGAAGCGGAAATTCGGATCCTGTGCCATCCTCATATCGGCGAAGTTCTGATGCGACAGGGTTTCCAGAATAGCGCTTGGCACTTCTGGCACACGGCATTCGGAATAATTCCGGTCGTAGAGTTCGCGTATCTGCCATTTGCCATATTTCCTACGAATATCATAAGGGATGCTAACCAGTAAATCGTCAGCCAGGTCGCGTGATGCCAAACGTGTAAAACCAGCATTCACCGTTGAATCGCGGAAGGTTGTCATACAGATAGTCAGGGTTCCGGTGTTCGTCTTTCCATCGCGGGTATAGCCGGCATCGCTGTGAATGGCCAGCGACAACTCGATGGGTACGCCGCGACCAATGGTATCTGGCATATAGCAGGAACCGCCACCCAATAGATTGGTCATATAAGAACGGGCATTGATATCATCACCATAGTCATCCTGCCCCTCCTTAGTGCTGTAGACCTCGTAAGGCATACCCGCCCATTGGGCGTAATAGCGCGAACCTTCCAGACAGCGTGGCATTCCGCTTAGTTGACCGCCTCGCTCGATATTGCCCATACCGCCGCCAAACCTCACGGCATCAGCAGTCACAATGCCTGGCTTGTCGCTGAAATTGGAGAGAACGACGCGGTTTTGCTCGCTGCAACCTGCATCGAAATCAAAGGTTCCCAGATATACCCAGGTCGAACCGCCCATCTGTTGATTGACATGAAACTCTGTGGCAATACCCTTATGCCATACAGTATAGCGTGCATCGTCGATACTTCCCTCGACGGTCTGATAGCTTACATAAACAGCATAGCGTCCTGCTTCTGGTATCGTCGGCTGATAGATAACGTGACCCAGATGGTTTCTGTGTTCCGTTGCCTCAATCATGCGGGCGGTGCCTGCCTCGAATGGATTCTCATGGTCGACGTAGTTGCCCGTATGCATACCGAATCCGGGCATCGGTGCTGGCTGCCAGGGATGATGGATACTCTGCTCTGTATAGCCGATGGCCAGCGAGTCATTGTCGACGATGACCTCATGCTTCTGCCAGTCGCGCTCACGTGGTGTAAACACATAGGCGCCGGCATTCTCCAACATGGGGATGAGGTAGGGGTTGACAATCGTCTGCGTAAACAGGTCTTCGCTTGTTGCGAATAGGGGAGGACGCTGCCATATCCATTTCTCGTCGGCGATACTGTAATAGATGCCATGACTCGCCCAAACCGTAAAATGGCGATTGTTCAGACCACGTGTAATTGTATATGGTCGGGTGGCATTGAAAACCCAAGGTTTCCCCTTGTAGTCGATATCACCCCATGTGCGGCTTTTGTCTACGGGTGTGGTCAAGCGGTTAGGAATCAGCTCCTCGATAGCCCAGCCGCCAGTCTTCACTGTCAACTGATAGTGCTGAATAGAGTCGGGTAACAGTTTCCGTATGTCATTGTAGATGAAGTCTGTCGATGGCTTGGTGAATAACTGTTCACCAAAGGCATTATTCGCATAGACCGTCACCGTTTTCAGGGAATCGTTGACACGAAGGCTGTCCAAGTGTGATTTCGAGCGTATTAGCTGTCCTGCTGCCTTGTAATTGGCGAAATAATTCTCCAAAGCATTGCTCTGTGATCTTTGAGCCAAGGAAAGTAGGGCTGTGAGACCAGCCCATAATGTCACGACCAGCCTCTTTTTATTCATCATTCAATGTTTCCAATTGTAAAGTTCTCGGGATGCTTGCCCTTGAAGTCCTTAAAATATAGTTTAATCTCTCTCATATCATCTTCCAAATTGCCTGAAGGGATGATGGTCTTGGTACACTGGATATGTCGCTTCTCATAATCCGCCCCATACAACAGGATTGGAAGATTAGCTTTCAGAGCTATGACGTAGAAACCTTTCTTCCAGTCTGGATTCTTCGAGCGGGTACCCTCCGGTGTGATGCATAGATGAAAAATCTGGGCCGCTTTGGCTGTTTCAGCCATCGAATCGGTCATACTCATCTTTTTCTGACGATAGACGGGAATGCCTCCCAGCCGTTTGAAGATCGGTCCCAACGGCCAGAAAAACCATTCCTTTTTCATCAGGAAATTACTCTTAAAGCCTTCCGCACCGCTATAAACCAGTCCTAACAGAAAGTCCCAGTTGCTGGTGTGTGGAGCCAGACAGATGATATACTTATCCGGGTGTTCTTGTGTAACGTTTATCGTCCATCCCATTCGACTGTACAACAGCCATCTACAAAATGATTGCCACATATCAACTATTCAACTGGTCGATGATCTCACTGACTTGTGCGGAGAACTTCTCTCTCAGATCCTTGAAGTATACTTTTGCTGAAAGGCCAGGCTCCGGATGACTGGCACGACGGATAAACTCATCTTCCACTTTCAGAATGCTGAAAAGAAGTGCCTCGGCATTGCCTTGCTGACCCTTGGTACCATATAATGATACTGAAATAGCCTCTGCGAAAAGAGCTTCACAAATTGAATGAATCGCACGCTTTAATGTTTTCTTACTTGCCATATTTTTTCCTCCTTCTTTTGTTTATTTTGATATATTCACTAAGCAAAGATAGTAAAAAATCCACTTCTATCAAAGAAAACCATCCACAAAAAATATTAAAAAGCCTATTTTACCCCTTTTTCTTTCACTTTTCTAGCAGGAATTGATTAATTTTGCACGCAAATTGCAAATTATTCATTCAAATTTAAGGATTAAAAAACATTATGGAAAAAAGTGCTTTGCAGATGGCGAGAGCCGCTTATCAGCCTAAGTTGCCAAAGGCGCTTCAGGGTGCAGTAAAAATCAAAGAGGGTGCAGCCACTCAGAGTGTAGGCGACCAGGAGGAAATCAAGAAACTCTTCCCCAACACTTATGGTATGCCTATCGTAGAGTTCGAGCCCGCTACTGAGACTAATCATACCAAGATGAATGTTGGTATCATCCTCAGCGGTGGTCAGGCTCCTGGTGGTCACAATGTGATTACCGGTCTGTTCGATCAGATCAAGAAACTCAATCCTGAGAACCGCCTCTATGGTTTCATCCTCGGTCCTGGCGGTCTGGTTGACCATAATTATATGGAGCTCACCAAGGAGATTATCGACGAATACCGTAATACCGGTGGTTTCGATATGATAGGTTCCGGTCGTACCAAACTTGAGAAGGTAGATCAGTTTGAGAAGGGTCTGGAGATTATCCGTGAGCTCGACATCAAGGCTATCGTAATTATCGGTGGCGATGACTCCAACACCAATGCCTGCGTGCTGGCTGAATACTATGCTGCCAAGAACTACGGCGTACAGGTGATCGGTTGCCCGAAGACCATCGACGGTGACCTGAAGAATTCTCAGATTGAGACTTCGTTCGGTTTCGATACCGCTTGTAAGACCTATTCTGAGCTCATTGGTAACATCGAGCGCGACTGTAACTCTGCCCGCAAGTATTGGCACTTCATCAAGGTGATGGGCCGTTCGGCTTCTCACATCGCCCTTGAGTGCGCCCTGCAGACACAGCCTAACATCTGCCTCATTTCCGAGGAGATTGAGGCTAAGGCCATGAGTCTTGCTGATATCGTTGACTACATTGCCAATGCTGTTGCTGCCCGTGCTACAGATGGTAACAACTTCGGTACAGTGATTATTCCTGAAGGTGTTATTGAGTTTATCCCTGCCATCAAAAAACTCATCGCTCAACTGAACGATGTACTCGCTATGCCCGAGGCTAAGGAAATCAGTCGCGACGAGCAGGTTGACTTCGCCAAGAGCCACCTCACTGAGGAGAATCTGGCTGTGTTCAACAGTCTGCCAGTGGGTGTTGCCCGTCAGCTGGCTCTCGACCGTGATCCTCATGGAAACGTACAGGTTTCACTTATCGAGACTGAGAAGTTACTCTCCACCATGGTTGCCCAGAAACTCGAGAAGATGAAGAAACAGGGTAAGTATGTTGGTAAGTTCGGCACTCAGCACCACTTCTTCGGATATGAGGGACGCTGCGCTGCTCCTTCAAACTTCGATGCCGACTACTGCTATGCCCTTGGTACCTCAGCTGCTCAGCTGATTGCTAATGGCAAGACTGGCTATATGGCTATCGTCAAGAATACTACAGCTCCTGCTGACCAGTGGATTGCCGGTGGTGTGCCCATCACGATGATGATGAACATGGAGAAGCGTGCTGGCGAGATGAAACCTGTAATCCGCAAGGCCCTCGTTGAACTCGATGGCGCTCCCTTCCAGGAGTTTGCCGCTCATCGTGACGAGTGGGCTCGAAAGACGGCATATGTCTATCCTGGTCCCATCCAGTACTGGGGACCCACGGAGGTCTGCGACCAGCCTACCAGAACGCTTGCCTTAGAAAAGGCCTAATAAATGTCAAAGAAGAGAGTAGTTCGCCGTAAGGGCGTTGGCATTACTCATACCTATCATGGTGTGGGTAAACGCCGACGCCCTAATTTGATAACCCGCCTGCTTCAGAAGGTGCCATCCTGGGGTTGGTGGCTGGGCGGCATTGCGGTCATCGCGGGTTATGTATGGTTCTTCTACTATTTCTTCGTATCGCCCTTTGGTTTCCGTTGGCGGGCCCTTTATGGTGACGTGAGCTATCCCGAAGGCTACGAGATACATGGCATCGACATCTCCCACCATCAAGGACATATCGATTGGGAGGAGTTGAAAGACAATGGTATGATCGACAAATGCCCCATCCGTTTCGTGATGATCAAAGCGACAGAGGGTGCCACGCAGACCGACGAGAACTTCCGTGAGAATTTCTATCAGGCACGCGAATACGGCTTCACCCGTGGTGCCTATCATTTCTACAGCGTCCATACGCCGGCTGAGGAGCAGGCTTATCACTTCCTGCAAGTGGTCAGACTTGAAAACGGCGATCTGCCGCCCGTGCTCGATGTGGAGCATAAGCCCAAGAACCAGACGGATGAAGAATTCAAGAGTTCCGTGCTTCAGTGGCTTGACATCGTCGAGAAGCATTATCAGACCAAACCCATCATCTATACATATTTTAAATTTAAGACCAAATACCTCAACGATTCCATCTTCGACCAGTATCCTTACTGGATCGCCCATTACTATGTGGACTCCTTGGAGTATCAAGGACCTTGGAAATTCTGGCAGCATACAGATGTAGGGCGTCTGCCCGGCATTAAAGGAAATGTCGACTTTAACATCTACAACGGCTCCTACTACGACCTGCGCCAGATGACCATCGGCTCGCAGGAAACCATCGGCGAGAAAGCCTATGGTATGTAATCATGTTTAATCTGCTTAAAAACAAATCATTGATGAAAAAACTACTTTTTATCCTAACCATGCTGTCGCTTCCGCTGATGGCAGCTGCGCAGAAGGTGCCCAGAGAGAAGAATATGGGCGCCTATCTCTTCACCTTCTTCAGTGACGCCACCCATTCGCTGTTCATGGCTATCAGCTACGACGGCTACAACTTCACCCCCTTGAACCACGGTGAGCCCATCATCTCAGGCGATAGTATCGCCGAGCAGCGTGGCATCCGTGATCCGCATATCTATCGCGCGCCCAACGGTAAGTTCTATATCGCTATGACCGATCTCCATATCTATGCCCAGGAGAAGGGTTTGCGCACCACGCGCTGGGAGCGTCCTGAGGAATATGGCTGGGGCAACAATCGCGGCCTGGTGTTGATGGCCTCCGACGACCTGATTCATTGGACGCATCATGAAGCCCGCATCGACCTGCTCTTCCCTGAGCGTTTCGGCGATCTGGGTTGTGCCTGGGCGCCGCAGACCATCTGGGATCCCGCTGTGGGCAAACCGATGGTCTATTTCACCATCCTCCCCAAGCCCGGCGGTCGGCTGAGAGTCTACTACAGCTATGCCGATGAGGCCTTCACCACCCTCGAGACAGAGCCGCAGCTGCTCTTCGACTATCCTGACGAGAAGATCCAGGTGCTCGATGCCGATATCTGCCCGATGCCTGACGGCAGCTATTTCATGACCTACGTGGCACAGGAGAATCCTGCAGGCATCAAGTATATGATCAGCGACCGTATCAACCATTTCGACGACTATCATGCCGAGCAGATTGATACGGAGCGTGGCGGCTGTGAGGCCCCGAACGTCTGGAAGAGGATAGGGGAGGACAAGTGGGTCATCATGTACGACATCTACAGCCTGAAGCCTCATAACTTCGGTTTCGTCGAGACCACCGACTTCAAGACCTTCACGCCATTAGGTCGCTTTAACGAAGGCAGGATGAAACTGAAAGATTTCACTTCGCCCAAGCACGGCTGCGTGATCCCTATCACCAAGAAAGAAGCCAAGCGTCTGGAAAACTATTGGAAGTGATGTATCACATCGTTTGAATTTCTGAATTACAAAAAAGATCCGGAAGTCATACGGCTCCCGGATCTTTTATCATTTGCCTGATGGCAGAATACTAATCTTCCCAGTTCTCCTGAGTCTTGCGGACGTAAGACTTGTAGCGGAGCTGGGCCATCTTCTGGGCTTCGGCGAAGAGCTCCTCGGCCTCGTTGGGATAAGCCTTCTTCACTGACAGGTAGCGAACCTCACCCATGAGGAAGTCGTGGAAGTTCTCCCAGTTCGGCTCCTTAGAGTCGAGGCTGAACGGATTCTTGCCTTCCTCGATGAGGGCGGGATTGAAGCGCCACAGGTGCCAGTAACCGCACTCAACAGCCTTCTTCTCCTCAGCCTGGCTCTTACCCATACCGCCCTTGGCCTTCAGACCGTGGTTGATACATGGAGCGTAGGCGATGATGATTGAAGGTCCGTGCCA
>JAFZCU010000227.1 GCA_017556145.1 Prevotella sp.
TTCGAGTCTCGTTTTCCGCTCACACGCAAATAGACAATCATTGCGGAATTCTTGGAGCAGCGAGTGCAGAATCAGATTATTTTGATTATGCCGAGTCGTGACAAGAATCTAGACTGTCATAGACAGGCGGAAATAGCTCAGTTGGTAGAGCACAACCTTGCCAAGGTTGGGGTCGCGAGTTCGAGTCTCGTTTTCCGCTCATAAGTAACCTACGGGTTACTTTTTTTTGTGCCTTTGACTCTGTCTAAGGTGCTTTCGCCCGACAAAACAAACAAAAACAGTCTTTTTGTTTTGTTATGTGCGCACTTATTTGTACCTTTGCACTCAAATTCAGAAGTGAAGCAGATAAAATAATAAGGTAATGCCGTCAATATCAGTACGAGGCACTGAAATGCCCTCATCTCCAATACGTAAGTTAGCCCCTCTGGCCGAAGATGCCAAGAGACGTGGAATCCATGTTTATCATCTCAATATCGGACAGCCCGACCTGCCCACACCGCAGATTGCACTCGACGCGATGAAGAACATTGACCGTAAGATTTTGGAATACAGCCCAAGTCAAGGTTACAGAAGCTATCGCGAGAAACTCGTAGGCTATTACGATAAGTTCAACATCAAACTCTCTGCTGACGATATCATCATCACCAGCGGTGGTTCAGAAGCTGTGCTTTTCGCATTCCTGTCATGTCTGAATCCAGGCGACGAAATCATCGTTCCAGAACCAGCATACGCCAATTACATGGCATTCGCTATTTCTGCAGGTGCTGTGATCCGTACTATTGCGACGACTATTGAGGAAGGATTCTCGCTGCCAAAGGTGGAGAAATTCGAGGAGTTGATTAACGAGCGCACACGTGCTATATTGATTTGTAATCCCAACAACCCCACAGGTTATCTGTACACGCGTCGTGAGATGAATCAGATTCGCGACCTTGTGAAGAAGTACGACCTCTATCTCTTCTCTGACGAAGTCTATCGTGAGTTTATCTACACAGGTAGTCCTTATATCTCAGCCTGCCATCTCGAAGGTATTGAGAACAATGTCGTTTTGATAGACTCTGTGTCCAAGCGTTATAGCGAATGCGGTATCCGTATCGGTGCTTTAATCACTAAGAATGCAGAGGTGCGTAAGGCTGTGATGAAGTTCTGTCAGGCACGTCTTAGCCCCCCATTGATTGGTCAGGTCATAGCAGAGGCCTCACTCGATGTGCCTGAGAGCTATACACGTGATGTTTACGATGAATATGTGGAGCGCCGTAAGTGTCTGATTGACGGACTCAACCGCATCCCTGGTGTCTATTCGCCTATCCCTATGGGTGCATTCTATACTGTTGCTAAGCTGCCTGTTGACGACAGCGAGAAGTTCTGTGCTTGGTGTCTGTCCGAATTCAACTATGAAGGCGAGACTGTTATGATGGCTCCGGCAGCAGGATTCTACACCACTCCAGGGGCAGGACGTAACGAAGTGCGAATAGCCTACGTGCTGAAGAAGGAAGACCTCATGCGTGCCTTGGTAGTCTTGAAGAAAGCCATCGAAGCTTATCCGGGAAGGGTAGAGTAGTTGAGCGGTTAGTGGTTAACGGTTAACCCAATTAGACGACTAAACAAGTAAACTACTTTGAATTTCGAACGATTCATAGCAAAGCGTATTTATGCAAACACCGACGGGAAACGTCAGATTTCCCGTCCTGCAATTCGTATTGCCCTCATTGGCATCATCATCGGCATGGCAGTGATGATAGTCAGCATAGCTGTGGTGATGGGTTTCAAGTCCGAAGTCAGTTCCAAGGTAGTAGGTTTCGGCTCACATCTGCAAGTCATCAGTGTGACGTTGGACCAAGACCGTCAACTTATGCCTGTACTCACTACCGATAGCTTGGAGCAAGTCATCCGACATAATCCTCAGGTGACCCACGTGCAACGATATACGACGAAGATGGGTATGCTGAAGACCAGTGATGATTTCCGTGGCATCCAGTTCAAGGGCGTGGGTGAGGAGTACGACCTCTCGTTCTTCAAGCAATATCTTAAGGAAGGTAAGATGCCCGTTTTCAGTTCGAAGGAATCGACGAACCAGCTGTTGATTTCGCAGCGTATCGCTTCCGACCTGAAAATTCACACAGGCGACAAAGTATATGCGTATTTTGTGAATGAGAATGGGATGCGTGCCCGTCGTTTCACTGTCTGTGGTATCTACGAAACCCATCTGTCGGAATACGACCGTAACACCGTGCTGACTGATATCTATACCATCCGCAAGCTTAATAACTGGGACCCGGAGATGTCATCAGGATTCGAGATTGCCATCCGTGAGTTTGAACGGCTTGATGAGGTGACCGATGAGCTTGGTAATAATATAAATAAGGTGTACGACAGGAACGGATGCATGTATGGCGTGTTTAACATCCGTCAGTTGGCACCCAATATCTTCTCGTGGTTGGGTGTGCTCGACATGAATGTCATCATGATTCTGGTACTGATGATTTGTGTCGCTTCGTTCACCGTCATGTCAGGTCTGCTCATCATCATGTTGGAACGTATCAATATGATTGGCATCCTCAAGTCCTTGGGAGCCACCAACTATTCTGTTCGCAAGATTTTCGTGAATTTCTCAGTGATGCTGGTTGGGCGTGGTATGTTGTGGGGCAATATCATCGGGCTACTCATCTGTTTCGTTCAGAGTCAGTTCCATCTTTTCCGCCTCAATCCGTCAGTCTATTATCTTGATGCAGTCCCCATCCGTTATGATTGGCTTCTTTTTGCATCAGTCAACATCATCACCCTTGTTATTTCGTTTGTGGTGGTATTTGGTTCATCCTATCTCATGAGCATCAGCCGTCCTGCCCGCACCATGCGGTTCGAGTGACATTTATTTAGAATTGAAATCTATGGCAATTGAACAGGCAATATTCCGCAGGACAGAGTTGCTGTTGGGCGACGAAACGATGGAGCGGCTCAGCAGCAAACGGGTGATTATCTTCGGTGTGGGTGGCGTAGGCTCGTGGTGTGCCGAGAGTCTGGTGCGCTCAGGCATCCGACAACTGACCATCGTCGATTCCGACTGTGTAAGCATCACCAACGTCAACCGCCAGTTGATGGCTACCACAAAGACCGTAGGACAAGTGAAGGTGGATGTCCTGAAGGAACGCCTGCTTACCATCAACCCCTCAGCAGAGATTACTGCCCTGCAACAGATATTTACTGCAGAGACAGCCGCGAGTTTCGCCCTCGACTCATACGATTATATCATTGATGCCATTGACTCACTGAAGGACAAGCTGCTGCTCATTCAGATGGCCACAAATCTTCCCGTCAGTCGGGGGGACAGGAGGGGAACTCAGTTTTTCTCATCGATGGGAGCCGCTCTGAAGATGGACCCCACGCGCATACAGGTGGCCGAGTTCTGGAAGGTGCAGGGCGACCCCTTGGCTCGCACGCTTCGCAAACGTTTCAAGCACGAGGGGCAGTTTCCTGCTAGCAAATTCCAATGCGTCTATTCCGATGAACTGGTAGAGCCGCAGGGGGCAGGCAAAGGCTCCTTAGTACATATCACCGCCATCTTCGGCTTTATGTTGGCAGGTCTGGTCATTCAGGATGCCATCAAATAAATAAAAGCAAACAAGACCCTGCCGAAAGGGGCTTTGGTGGAAATTGAGGTCGTGGCAGCTGAATAGGCAAACTACAGAATACCCTCTGTTTGGTATTCGAAATGCCACACAATGGCGATTGTGGGAGTGTGAAAACCGCCGTACCTTTGCACCGTGATTCAATCACATAGAATCTAAAGGTGTTATTTATACAATAAGGTAAGGTATGAAGAGTTTTCGGACAACACATTTTTTGATATTGTTTTTAGCCATTGTTTATAATTACGCAGCGTCGGCTACCCCCATTAGTGGTAGGGTGGCTGACGCCGGAACGGGCGAGGCCATTATCGGTGCTACCATCTACGACTCACGCAGCCATGTGGGTGTAGTAACCGATGCAGAAGGTCGTTTCAGTATTGACGTGGCAACGTTCCCTTCAGAACTGAAAATCAGTTATGTAGGCTATGAGCAGCAAAGCATCAGCGTGAAAGACGATGATGACGATATCGTCGTAGCGCTGCAAGAAGAAAACCATCACTTAGACGAGGTCGTCGTGGTGGGGTACGGCACACAAAAGAGAACGCAGCTGACGGGTAGTGTGACGAAGGTAAAGGCTGATGTCTTTGAGACATCGCAATCAGCTACCCTCGATGGTGCTCTGAGTGGACAGGTGGCAGGCCTCAACGTGACGGCCAGCAGTGGTCAGCCGGGTGCCGACAGTCATATCCGCATCCGTGGCGGCAACTCGATCAACGCCTCCAACGAGCCGCTCTACGTCATCGACGGCTTCATCTATTTCAAGGACGCCAGCGCAGGCTCTACGGGCTTGGGCGGCATCGAGGGCAGCCTCAATCCGCTGGCCACCATCAACCCCAACGACATCGAGAGCGTGGAGGTGCTGAAGGATGTCTCGGCCACCGCCATCTACGGCTCGCGTGGTGCCAACGGTGTCATCCTTATCACCACAAAGAAGGGTCAGCGCGGCGACCGTCAGGCGCACATCAACTATACCTATAATATCGGCGTGAGCAACATCAGCAAGAAGCTCGACCTGCTCAACGCCTCCGAGTGGGCACAGTTCCAGAAGGACTACTGGGGCAATAAGGGCGGCTATACCGATACCGAGATTGCCGCCCTCGGCGAGGGTACCGACTGGCAGGATGCTGTGTTGCGCACCGCCGTCCAGCAGAGTCACGAGCTGAGCATCACGGGCGGAAATGACAAGAGCCGCTACGCCTTCTCGGCCAACTATACCGACCAGGACGGCATCCTGCTGAACTCCGGTTTCGAGCGCTACAATTTCCACACCAACGTGGAATGGGAGTTGCAGAAAGATTTGAAGTTCGGCGTCAACGCCACCTACGGCCGCTCGAAGCAGCAGGGCCTGACCACCACCGAGGAGCAGGTCTTCAACTCGTCGCCCTACTCGGCAGGCATCACCAACAGCTTTGTCTATGCCCTCCTGATGCCGCCCGTCATCAGCGTCTACAATGCCGACGGCTCCTACAACTTCACCAACCCCTACGAGTACGCCTACTTCGCCATCGGCGACCACGCCGCTAATCCCGTCTACGACCTCCAGGAGAGCGTAGCCGAGAACGTGAACAACTACCTGCTGTCGAACGTCTGGGCGAGCTATACCATTGGCGATCTGGTACTGAAAGCTACTGTCGGTCTGAACAGCGAGAAGCTGACACAGAACTATTTCTCTGGTGCCTACACCTCTTTGGGTTTGGCTACGCAGGGTGTCGGCGGTACTGGTAACCG
The DNA here is from genome assembly GCA_017556145.1 of Prevotella sp. Taxonomy (GTDB): domain Bacteria; phylum Bacteroidota; class Bacteroidia; order Bacteroidales; family Bacteroidaceae; genus Prevotella. The sequence continues at coordinate 5,355 of JAFZCU010000227.1, forward strand.
TCAGACGGACGTGTGGCAGCAAGAATACACCGCGACTTATAGCCGCAACCTGGGCGAGCAGCACTTCATAGACGCCCTCGTGGGTTACACCCGTCAGACCTCAACGTCGACCTTCAGCAACATCCGCACCAACCACTATACCAACGAGACGCTGAAACAGTATAACCTGGGTGACGGTTCTGGCATCTACACACCACAGACAGGCATCTCTGAGTCGACACTCAACTCGCTCATCGCCCGCGTTAACTACACATTGCTCGACCGCTACAACGCTACAGCCACCTTCCGCGCCGACAACTCCAGCCGCTTCTCCAAGGACCACCGCTGGGGCTACTTCCCCTCGCTCGGTCTCTCGTGGAACGTCGACCAGGAGCCGTTCCTGCGCGAGGTCAAGGACATCGACTACCTGAAGGTGCGCTTCTCGGGCGGTTTCGTGGGAAATCAAGAGATTCCTGACTACGCCTTCTCGACGTCCTACGCCACGGGCTCTTACGGCGGTTCCAGTAGCTACGCCAAGCAGAACACGTCGAACGACAACCTGAAGTGGGAGACCACCGCGTCGTATAACCTCGGCGTCGACCTTGGTCTCTGGAAGAACCGCGTGAACATCGTGTTCGATGCCTACTACAAGAAGACCAGCGACCTGCTCCTCGAGGTGCCCATGGGCTTTGCCAGCGGCGTTACCTCGCAGTTGCAGAACGTGGGTAACGTGGTGAACAAAGGCGTGGAGTTCTCTGTCAATGCAACCCTCCTGCAGCGCAAAGACCTGACGTGGAGCATCAGCGCCAACGCCGCCTACAACAAGAACGAGATTACCGACATGGGTACGACCAACGACGTCATCCAGGGTTCCGACAAGCAGCAGATTCTGCGTAAGGGTGAGTCCCTCGGTGCTTTCTATGGTCTTCAGTTCTTAGGTATTGTGCAGTTGGACGAGGACGTCACAAAGTTGCCAACCGTTAACGGACAGACACCCAAGCCGGGCGACCTGAAGTATGCCGACATCAATGGCGACAACAAGATCGACGGCAATGACCGCATCATCCTCGGTAGCACCCAGCCCGACTTCGTCTATGGCCTCAGCACCCAACTGCGCTATCGCCATTTCGACCTCTCCGCATCGTTCGCCGGCAGCTACGGCAACAAGCTCTACAACGCCCTACAGCGCCGCTTGGAACTGACGGGCGACTCGTATAACGTGCTTAACACTGTTAAGAATTCATGGACACCCCAGAATGCGAGCAACACCCTTCCTCTAGCCAGCAATGCCCGTCCCTTCAGCTACATCGACAGCCGCTACGTGCAGAATGCCAGCTACCTGAAGCTGCGCAACCTCACCATCGGCTACAATTTCAAGTTCAAGCAGTTTGCACGTATTGAGCGCATCCGCCTCTACGCCACCGCCTCCAACCTCTTCACCATCACCCCCTATAAAGGTTACGATCCTGAGGTCAGCAGCGGCACCGACTCTGGCGCTTATCCCGCCTCACGCACCTTCACTTTTGGCGTAAATGTGACGCTATAAAAGCAAAAGGGAATAAAAACGGTTTCGACCGACCGCTCTGTTTCCCAGTTCCTTTCTCCCCAGTTCCCTGTGTTGAATCGGCGGGATAAGTAGCGAAATACGTGATCTTAGTCTATCCATCCGTCCTTGTTGGGCTGGTGTCCGCCAGGGATGAGAATCTCCTTGTGGTCCTTGATTTGGATGATGTGTTTCCAACAGCGGGGGAGACAGTAGGCGCCAGTGGTCTCGTCGAGGACAAGGATGTAGAAGTGACCGTCTACGGACCGCTCGGCGTATAATGACTGGTGCTTGATGGTTTCGTTGATGCTGAAGGTAAGAGGTTCGTTGCTGCCGATATAAAGTCCTTTCTCATCCATCTGGATAAAGAATTTCTGATTGGGGTTCAGACCCAGATAATCGTTCTTCACGCAGAACCGCAATCCTTCCTCGATAATCTTGGCAGCAGATTCAGGCACCACGTAGAGATGGCCTGTTGTCTTGCCGCTATATGTGTGTTCCTCATCGGGCGCAACTTCTCCGACCAGCGAGGGATTTCCATCTAAGTCCTCATGGGTTATTTCGTAGGAGGTCTCATACACCTTCACGCTATCCACATTCTCCATCATCCGCTTGATGAAGTCGTTAAGCGGACGCATGTTGAACGGCTCTTCCCGTCCTTTTTCCTCACGGGTGATGTATTGCATCTGCCATTCGGAGTATTGCTTGGTGCCTTTCACCTTCAGGGTTGCTGCACGGGCGGCTTTGAAGCCTAAGAAAAAGTCTTGGTAGCTATCCGTACCTTGCAGTTCAATGCGTTCCCCATCCATGCCGTCGAGGGCCAGCGCATAGACCACGGTGTCCTTGTCCAGCACGTGACTCTCCTTGTGATAGCAATGGCGGGCGGAGGTGCATCCCCAGCGGAAGGCACGGAGACAGGAATCCTGAATCTCGATGTTTTCCTTCTGCTCCTGCAAACGCTCTTTGGGCAGGTCCTGATACTCCTTTGACTTGAGTGCCTCGGGCGTTGCAACGATACAATAATACTCCGTGTTCGTTTTCAGGATGGAGCCGCCTTCATATTTTATCCGCTTATGGGTCTGGTCGAATGGTTTACTGTCTAAATAGGAAACCAGATTCTCAATGGGGTCTGACGAACCTGTCTGCTCTGAGGCGCAAGAGCCTAACAGGGCGCTCGCTACTAAAAGGAATAATGCTTTTTTCATTGTTCTGCTCGTTTTGTTGATGATTGATGGTTATGAATAGCAAGACGTCTTTTCTATTTTTGATTACAGTTGGGCAATGGCATTCTCCAGTTGCCGACCGCTGCACTCTATTTCGTTGACAATATCTTCGTAGGAAGAAAAATCGTTTGGTGATAGAGTCTTGTAATGGTATTCAGGCAGGCGGGACTCGTAACCGGTTTCTGTCGAGGGCGTTGCGGGCTCCTTGATGACAAACACCGCCACCACCACTGCTGCCGCTATACCTGCTACCCAAGGGAGAACCCTGCGGTAGAGTGGGATGATGCGAGCTTGCTGCTGTTGCTGAGTATCTTCGGCATCCATCTGCGTCATGAGCATGTCCATGAACGCGTCGTTATCGTCAATCTGCGGACGATAGCCGTGTAGTATGTCTCGTAGTTCCTGGTCCTTCATATCTGTCATTTTTTACTTAGTTTTGTTCTCAAATGTTCGCGGCCTCTTGAAAGGTAGCCCTTCACCGTCCCTTCCGTCACATTCATGATGGTGCAGATCTCCTTGATAGGACGGTCCTCCATATAGAAGAGAAGCACAGCCGTTCGTTCGCTGACGTTCAGTCCGTCGATGGCACTATACAATTCCTGATAGGTAAAGCTGTCATCGGAACGGGCAGCGGCAGCCACCTCATGCGCCTTGTCGATGTTGATGGTCATGCCGTGCGTCGTCTGCTTTCGCTGGTGGTCTATCAGTGTGTTGCAGGCAATCCGGTAGAGCCAGGCCGAGAAGCCCGCTTCGTCGTCGAACGAGCGTGAAGCCACGTAAGCCTTCATCAGGGCCTCCTGTGCCACGTCGTCAGCTTCGTCGCTGTTGCCGCTGCAGGCCGCTAACAGGAAGCGACGCAAGCCGGGGAGCTCTTTGCGGACGAGTTGGGTGAATTGTTCTCGGATCATCGGTTGTTTTTGTTTCTGTTATATAAACGTATCAACAGGCCAAAAGGTTGTAAGAAAGCTCAATTTTTTTTCTTTTTCCCTCGTAAATGGCGGCTATGCCAAACATTTGGTATGCAGAATGCCACGAAAAGGCGATTGTGGGAGTGCGAAAACCGCCGTACCTTTGCACCCAGAAAAAATTAAAACGAAACATAGTATTAATTAAAAAGGTAAAAGGAGATTTTCAGTATGAAAAAGAAGCAATTAATTATCGCAGCTCTTGTAGCATTTGCAACATCGACGGGCTTCACGGCTTGCTCAAGTGACAATGACGACACGAATGACACAGGTGGTAACCAGATAGATGAGACCAACGTGGTAAACGACGACGCCAGTGCCATCTCTCTCGTGAATGGCGTCTACAGCCATTGGCAGCCCCTTTCATCTTCATTCTCATTCATCATCGAATTGAACTCCAACAAGCTTATCTCGTTCGAGGGTGAGGAGAGTGAGGCAGGCCCTGTGAACAGCCGTTTCGAACAGGAGCCCACCACGTGGTATCAGATCAAGATTTTCAACCATCTGCTCTTAGGTATCGCTCAGGACAACGAGGCCATCACCACCATCAGCAACTCGCTGAAGTTGGGCAAGGTGACGCAGTCGGGCTATAACGCCGCCGTAGGTAAGGCTAAGTTCCTGCGCGCCCTGGCTTATCTGAAGCTGGCGCAGTTGTGGGGCGAGGTTCCTGTGTTTACGGAGGAAGGCGGCTCTACCACTGAGCGTCAGAGTATCGACAACGTGTTGACTCAGGTCGTCAAGGATCTGACCGATGCCGAGAACCTGTTGCTCGATTACAGCGGCGACCCCCGCGTGCCCTCCAAGCAAGCTGCCCAGGCCCTGCTCGCACGTACTTATCTTGTATGGGGTGATAATCCTCTGACCGCTGATCAGGTAGCAGCCATCGCCACCACCCAGCAAGACCCTGCGTTCACCAAGAACGATGCTCGTCTGCAGAAGGCCGTGGAGTATGCCGACAAAGTCATCAAGAGTGGCAAACTAGCCCTCGATCCCGACTATTCAAAGCTTTACGGTCGTGAGTATGAGAGCAACAAACGCGGCACCAACGAACACCTCTTCACCATCGCTCACGACGGTGATAAGAACGACGCTCAGGGTAACCACCAGACGCATTGCTCATGGACCTTCCCCTTCCAGAACGGTGAGAATGGTAACGGATATACCCAGAACCATACCGAGGTGGCTGACGATGACCTCTACGACGACTGGAAGAAGGAGCAGCCCAACGACAAGCGCCTGGCCGAGACCTACTTCGTTGAGGTCAAAAACCCTGAGACAGGCCTCACCCATCACTACTACTCGCCCATCTATACCCCCATCAACGGTAAGGGCGTAGATCAGAGCTACGAGGATGCCGAGAACCTCGAGATCAAGCAGAACTCTGTCGACCGCATCGAAATCCGCTATGCCGAAGTGCTGCTCATCAAGGCCGAGGCCCTTGTGCAACTGGGTCGCAATAGCGAGGCTGCCGAGCCCTTCAACCAGCTGCGCCGTCGTGCCGGCATCGCCGAGGTCAGCGCCCCCACCTTCGACCAGATCAAGCGCGAGTGGGACTACGAGTTCACCTACGAGCAGTTCTCGGCTCTGAACTCCTACCGCTGGAAGAATCTCATCGCCAGTGTCAAGGAGGTGAAGAACTACAAACACTTCGCTGACGACTGGAAGGAGAAACAGACCTTCACTTCCGACCAGGAGGCCTACTTCCAGAAGGTGCATAACCATCTCGTGGCTAAGTACATCAATGTTCAGGGCCGCCACTATCGTCAGCCCATCCCCACAGGTCTGCACGGCGAGGATCTCGGCATCGCACAGAATCCTGGTTATTAATACAGTAAATAGTTGATAGCAAAAAACAGTAAGAATTATGAAAATTAGAAAGAATATATCATGGGTATTGGCAGTGCTTCTGGGCACTGTCATTACCTCCTGCAACTCGAATGATGATTTTGGTAGTCAGGCCATTGAGATTCCTGGCATTACGATAGACGGCGACATCGACTGCTGCTCGGCTGAGGAGGCGCTACAGGTGTATAAGTTCCTGCAGACAGTGAAAATCATCCCTGAGTTGTCGACGACGGTAGACGGGAAGTACGACGTGTTTGCGTATTCGCGCAATGGGTCTTTCCACACAGGTTTCAACGAGATTTTCTTTGTTGCTACGAAGAAAAAGAACGGCAACTACATCAAGAACTTCGATGTGACGAGCGTGACACCGCTGATGCTGATGGTGAAGATGAACATGAAGCACAGCACGCCGGTGAGTCCCAGTGTGGAGACGTTCGACGAGACACGTTTGGCTGTGAAGCGCGGCTGGGTGTCGTTCGTGATGAACACCAGCGAGGCGGGCTCATGGACGTTGGGTTACAATGTGAGTGTACTGGGCAGCAACGGTGGCATCGAGGCAGCTGACATCACGGTAGATGCGTTGCCCGACGGTCAGGTGTGGCTGAAGTCATTCAAGGCAGGCGACAACACGTATTATCTCTCACTTGTGAACCCAACGGATTGGAAGACGGGTAAAAACGCCATTACGGCCTATGTGTCGAGGAAGAACACGCCCGCAACAACACCTTATGGTCTGGCTTCGGAGCAGTTCACCATCGAGATTGACCCACGCATGCCCGACATGGGTAACCATACGTCGCCCGACAACGTGAGCCTGACGAAGCAGGCCGACGGCAGCTATCAGGGCACGGTGAACCTGACGATGACCGGTCGCTGGCGCATACACCTGACGGTGAAGGACGCACAAGGCAA
>JAFZCU010000228.1 GCA_017556145.1 Prevotella sp.
GCATCGGCAATCACCACCTCCGCATTCGATCCGCCCTGAGTTCTGCCGTTACAGTCGCCACTACGCGCATCAGGCATATAGCCCTCCCGCTTATAGATATTCAGCAGCGCATTCACAATGTCCGCCTCACGCTGAGGGTCGATGAGGGTGATGAGAGGCGATGAGGAACGATAAGTATCCCAGATGGCATAATAGTCATCATAATAAGGTGTCTCTGTCCATTTGGGATTCTCACCACTCTTATCCACAGGCATCAGCATCGTATGGTAAAGGGCGGTATAGAACATGCGTTTATCCTTGTCACTGCCTTTGATCTGCACACGACTCAGCAATGGCTCCCAACTTTCGCGCACCTTATTTAATTGTGTATCGAAATCACACGTCGGTATGTTTCTTTTCGCCTGTTGCTCGCTGACATAGGAAATTCCTATCTTTATATTTAATAAGGTATCAGCGAATGCTATGATATCCTTGCTCTTTTGTTTAAATGACTTATCTGCTATCAGACAAAAATACACCGTATAGGCATCGCCATTGTTCCAGCCCCCACGAATACGTGAATAGCCTCGCACCTCGTGGTCATTGATCACCTCGACCTCAGCGCCTACGAACTGCTGTTGTTCGCGCTGGTCAGGTACTGGGTTCTTGCCTAAGTAATGGGTGGCATCGATTAAGAGGTGAGGGGTGAGAGCGGAGGGGTGAGAGATATCATTTGTGGGATAATGGATGCGATAGAAAGCACAGCGCTCAGAGGTGGTAATCTCTGTACGGATGCCATTCTCGAAAGTCGTCGTATAATAACCTAATGAAAAGTCCTCACTGACACGTTTCTGGGAATAATCATATCTCTTTCCACTTTCCTCTTTCCACTTTCTACTAATAAACGGCTGAATCAGTATATTCCCATACTTCTGTCCGCCGCCCGTTCCGCTGACGTGTGTCTGCGAGAAACCCGTCACCACCTCTGGCATCGGCGCCCATCCGGCATTCGGCTTCACCGTGCAGTCTGGTCCAGGCTTACACATGCCGAATGGCATCGAAGGACCAGGGAACGTACGTCCTACCCCCTCGCTGCCGATACGAGGGTCGACATACTGCCACACCTGGGCCATCATGGTCATTGAAAGCAATAGCAGACAAACGGTTAGTATCGTTGGTTTCAGCTTCATGTTGCAAAGATACTAATATTTTAGACATAAGAACATAAGAACATATTATTTTTTTGTTATTTTGTTATTCTGTCTAAAAAAAAGATTACCTTTGCAGCAAAAACAGGAAGAAATGAAGGATAGTATACTGATTCTGAGCGGAGGCATGGACTCCACCACCTTGTTATATGATTATCAGGACCGCATCGCTTTGGCCATCTCTTTCGATTACGGCTCTAACCACAATGCCAAGGAGATTCCCTTTGCCAAAAAGCACTGCGAACGGCTGGGTATCAGACACATCGTGATTCCTCTCGAGTTTATGGCACGGTATTTCCGAAGTTCGTTGCTCTCTGGCGACGAGGCCATCCCTGAGGGGCATTATGCCGATGAGAATATGAAGTCGACGGTAGTGCCTTTCCGCAATGGTATCATGCTTGCCATTGCAGCAGGCATGGCCGAGTCCAACGAGCTGCAGTATATCATGATGGCCAATCACGGTGGCGACCATACCATCTATCCCGATTGTCGTCCGGAGTTTGTTGAAGCCTTCGATGCTGCCACTCATGCCGGCACTTTTAACGGTGTCAGACTACTTTCACCTTATTGCAATATGACGAAAGGCCAGATTGCCGCCCGAGGCAAGGCTCTTGGCATCGACTATGCCGAAACCTGGTCGTGCTATCGCGGCGGCGACAAACATTGTGGCAAATGCGGCACCTGTGTCGAGCGCCGTGAAGCCCTCGCCGAAGCCGGCATCCCAGATCCTACAGACTACGAAGAATAATCATTCTTCCTTTATCAGGCCTTCTACATCCTCGTCTACAATGGCAGGACGAAAGTCTTCATCTACCAAAGAAAGCTGTACATTCTTCAGCGTAATATTACGGATATGTCGCAAGTAAAGGCCCCACGATGGGAGTTCGCCAAACATGGTAAACTCAGGATATTTGTCGATTTGTTCAGGCACGTCGCCCTTACGCCATAGGGGGAGATAAGCCATACTCTTAGAGGCTCGCCCAGGATAGGTTAGATGAATGTTTTCCAACTGCACATTCTCAATACAGTTACCAGGAATGCCGCAGATAGGCGCAGGATGAACATTATGGAAATAATCCACCTCAGGACCTCGAAGGTCGTAGTTGATATCAGGACGTCCAAAAGGAATCTGAGCCGTTAAGTTCGAAATGCGGATATTCTTGATTGCGCCCTTTCTATTACCAGAACGCTGACCCAATCGGATAAAGAGTGCATTGCCTGTATTACTTGCAATGATGTCATCAGCCACAACATCCTCTATAACGGCACCATCAACACTCTCGATGGCTAAGGCAGAACGGAAAGTATCGAAGACACGAATGCCACTGATACGGATATGGCGGAAGCCACCATAAGAAGCCGTGCCAAACTTTATGGCACTCGCACTACTGCGAATCTCACAATTACGTATAGTGATGCTGTCGTTGCCGCTTTCCGGATCATACGACTTCAGGCAGATACCATCATCGGCGCTATTCACGTTACAATGTTCCACCAAAGCATTCTTGCAATCCGTTAAATCAATGCCATCGTTATTCCAATAAGCCCGATTATAGATGGTGAGATTCCTAAGTTGCATGTCTCTGCAATCATGGAACGACAAACCCCAGCCTGCACTATTTCTCAAATGAACACCCTCGATATGCACATCTGTACAACCCACAAAATTAAATAATGTGGGACGCATCAATTCACTGGGCCGCTGCCTGCGGACATTATAATCGGGATCGATTCTTTCACCCGTATGATGCAGACTGTCTATCATCAAAGCCAAAGCCTGTCCTTGTCCGTCAATAGTGCCACTACCAGTAATCGCGATGTGATGAGCATTCTTGGCAACAATCAAACCTAAGCGAGATTTATCTTTCTGTAGATCACCAACTGATGGACTGGTGTTCACTTGGAAATAGTCCGAAGGCGACGTGCTCCCCAAAAGCACAGCACCCTCTTCCAAATGCAATTCTACACCACTTTTGAGTTCGATTTGTCCTACATGATATTCACCTCTTGCAAATACCACCCTTCCACCACCGTTTTGACTAACATTATCAATCAATGATTGCAAAGCCTTGGTATTCATTTCTGGCTTAGCACCATATACATGAATATTCTGGGCAGCCACAGCCGTGACTGCCCAGAAAAAGAGTGTTATTACTATCAACTTGCGATTAATAGCCATTGTTCTGTGTCCAACCTTCGTTAACATCGAGGTCACCCTTCTTGATTGGGAAGATACGGCGAGTCTTCTCGAAGTTAGCATTTGGATTGCTCCTGTAGTGTGGGAACCACTCATCCTCATAGTGACCGAAACGAATCATATCGTTACGACGCCAGAGCTCATCGAAGAACTCACGGCCACGCTCCATATAGATATCGTCAAGAGTTGGGTCAGCAGCGAGTGTAGGAGCACCTACATATGTACGAATCTGGTTGAAGAGATCCTTTGAACCGCTTTTACCAGCACGAACCATAGCCTCAGCCTTTGTCAAGAGAATATCTGCATAACGGAAGATGGGAACGTCGTTTGACTGGTTACGTCCATTAGAGTAGTCGTTGTTGCAAACGAACCACTTTGAAGAACGATAACCCTGACGCCAACCTTCGAGGTCATCACCTACATCAACAGATGCAAGTTCACCTGTGACATTGATGTCCTTTGTGAACACGAGAGGATTGCCATCACGGTCAAGACACTTCACATCTGTTGGGAGCAAAGTTGTTTTATCATATACATAAACCTGACCATTTGCAGGGTTGTGATCCTTGTCCTCAAGACCGAATATCATCCAGTTACGCTGGTCGCCCTTAAGGTTGAAACGACTTACGCACTCAGGGGTAAGAGTCATGTAAGCACCACCAGAGTTGTTGAGGAACTCACCGAACATAGATGGGTCAAGCTTCTTGATATCCTTGTAAGAGTGTGAACGACCCCACTGCATGCCCTGTGCTGTGCTGGTGTCATACTCCATAGCATAGATAAAGTCCTTGATAGTACCAGCCTTTACACGCTCTGTGTTGTCCCAATTGAAC
>JAFZCU010000229.1 GCA_017556145.1 Prevotella sp.
ACGGCGAAGGCTATCTCAGTGGTCCGGCCTCGATGAACAAAGCCGGCAACGGCACACTGACCATCGCCAGCGAGCAACAGTATGAGGGGGCCACCGTATTGCATGGCGGCACCTATGCCTTCGCATCGCTCAAGAACGGCGGTGAGGCCAGCGGCTTAGGCAAAAGCCAGGAGTTCGCCCAGAACTGGGTGATGGATGGCGGTATCTGGCTCTATACGGGCGGTTCCACATCCACCAACCGCTCTGCCCGGCTCTACAACGACACCGAACTGAACATCGCCGACAAAGCCGCCGTCGTGACCATGAGCGGCAGCATCGAGGGACAGGGCGACCTGAGTATCAATGGCGAAGGACAGCTATTGGTAAACACACCGAATGGCTTTAAGTTTGATGGCAGCCTTATCATGAGAGGCGGCACGGTGAAACTGGCTTCGAAGACGGTTTCTGACAAGGGTATCGGCACGGCTGGAAAACTCGTGATGGCAGGCGGAGAATTCATCACCATCGGCAAGAATGAGAATGCGGTGACCTACAACTTTCCCATCGAGGCAATGGCGGGCACCACGTCGAAGATCAGCTTCGACCTGTGGAACACCAACAAGTGCAAGGTCTCGGGCACAGGCACGCTGATCTGGGATGTACACTACCTGCGCGAATACATCGAAGGCAACTGGGACAACTATACGGGCCATCTGATTATCAGCGGTTCAGGCAAGAGCGGACAGAGCCAGTTTGCCATCCGCAACGGAGTAGGCGTGAAGAATGCCACCATCGAGCTGAAAGGCAATGCCACTATCAATGGCGCCAAGAACCAATCAACCTATTATCTCGGCGGACTCTCCGGTGAAGCCACAAGCGCCCTCTGGGGCTTTAATGTGAAGCAGAAGGGCGAAGGCACCTGGGTGGTAGGAACAGCCAATACCAATGAGACCTTCAAGGGCATGATCAGAAACCTGGACCAGGCTGGCAGCCACCCCGGAACAACAAGTATCGAAAAACAAGGCTTTGGTGACTGGCGTCTGACAGGCAAGAACGACTACAGCGGCACCACGACCATTACCAGTGGCAAGCTCATCGTCAACGGACAGCACACCGGCAAAGGGGCCGTTACCGTCCGCCAGGATGCCACGCTGGCAGGCACAGGCTCACTGGCCGGCGTCGTGACCATCCAATCAGGCGGCATCTTACAGGTGGGTGACACCCTCGCCACCGACCGGGGACTGACCTTCAGTAGCGGCCTGAAGCTTAACAACGGCGCTATCCTCAGGCTGAACGATACCATGACCGACCACAGCTTTCAGAGCGGCAACGGCATCCAGGCGTTCAGCGGCAGTGTGAGCGGCACCTTCAGCGAGATACAGCCAGCCACACCAGGCGAAGGGCTCATCTGGGACACCTCGGAACTCTATACCAAAGGCCTGCTCAAGGTGGCCGCCGGCAGCGGCATTGGCAGCATCAGAACAAAAAAGGAAACCGGTGCCGTCTATGACTTAGGCGGGCTTCGCCAAACAAAAGCGAACAAAGGTATATTCATTCAGGACAAAAAGAAAATGGTGAGGAAATAACTTTTTCCTCACCATTTATCAGACGTAAGAAGTATTTTCTCACCTCTTACCTCTCACCTCTTATTTATACGGCAGATAGCAGTTCTGCGTGGTGATGCCTGCAGCATTGTTCTCCAGCTTACGGCTGAGCCACTTGTCGCCGAAGCCGCCACCGTAGATGCCCGACTGGTTCTTGTGGAGCGCCAGACGGCGGAGGTCGGAGAAGCGGGTGCCCTCGAAGGCAAACTCCATGGCATACTCATCACACAACAGATCCTCCATCGCATTGATGTAGTCGTCCTTCGTAGGATTCGTCAGACCCAGGCCAAACTGCCTGCTGATATCGGCAATCTTGGCCGAAACGACGGTGCTGTAACGATAGGAGGAATAGAGATCCTCGACGGCACCGGCACCGTGGAAGTGGATACCGACGAAGGCCTTCGACGCACCATTCTTGAAGATGTCAGCGTTGGTCTGGGCCAGGAACGGCAGACGGGTAGTGAGCAGTTCGTAAGACTCGGGGGTAAGATAATACTTGTCGTCGATATGCGACTGCGTCATATCAAGCACCTTATGACCACTCTCATCAATAGAGTCGTTGCCAGCCTGATCCTTCAGGAAAATCTCCTCATAACGGTAGTTGGCCAACTCGGAGTGCAGACCATTCTTCAGCACGGCGAAGGCGGCATCGGGATAACCCATGCGGTTGATAGCCTCAGCCAGGTGGAGCCAGACGGTGGCATTGCGATAAAGCAGGATATAGGCCGTAGAAGGCTTGTAGGTGTAGACATAAGCGGAGTCGGCACCCTCGCCCTGACAGATCATCGAGGCACGGGCATCGCCGAGGGGCTCGCTGCGGACTATCCAGTTGAAGGGCGCCACCTTGACCTGCTCGGTATAGTAATAATACCGAGCACGGCGTGCTGAGTCGCAATAGGCCTGTGAAGGCACCACCTGGATATCCTGCGTCTTGGGACAGTTGAAGATATTCTCCATCGGGTCGTCGACATTGACGGCGCTGGCACGCTCGGTGCCATAGTAGTTATAACCGAAGGCAGCAGGGATGTCGGTGGTCTGACCCATGGTGTAGTTGACAGCCATCGGGATATAAGAGATCACGTCGCCGGGCGCTGCACTATGCTGGAAGGAGTTCTCCCACATGGGCATCTGATTGTAGAGGGAAGAATTCTTCTGCTCGTTATAGTCGACCGGCCACTCCAGGAAGTCCTTGAAGATGGGGCTGTAGCGGCTGTAATTAGGCGACATCATATCATTATAGTTCACGGAGATATTCGCGCTGTTGTTCAGGCCCTCATATCGCAGATACTGATAATAGCAGGTTGCAGCCTTCTCGTATTCGCCCAGTTCGAGGTAGATGTCACCCAACACGACATTGAGCGGGATGAAGCACTTGCTGGGACGGATAAACTTCTCCTCATTACCCCAGTTGAGCATACCTGCCGAGCGCGAACTCTGGTTGAAGGTAGGCACGGCAATCTGCTCGTCACTATAGCGGGCCTTGAGGGTTTCGAGCATCTGTGCCTCGCTCTGGAGGATGCCCTCATAGCTGGTCATTGAGGTGTTGGCATTGATCTGCGCAATGGTGGTGACGGGCTCTGTGATGTAAGGCACAGCACCATACTGACGGGCGAGCTGCAGATAGGTCCATGCACGGAACGACGCCACGGCGGCATATTCGTTGCAGACTACGTTGCGGGCGCCTGTGGCGAGCGTGGTGTCGCGATGGGCCAAATAGTAGTTGCAGTTGTTGATGACCTTGTAATAAAGGTACACACTGTCGTACTTATTGGTGGCATCAGCCGTGAACGATGCCAGATCGCGCAGGTGCATGGAGGCCTTGTCGGTGGGTTTCACCAGCTCGCCACGCATCTCGTTCTGGAAGTAATACTGGTCGGCCAGTTGCTGCATGGCCTGCATGATGCCATAGGCATAGAAGACGGAGTCGGTCTTCTGGTCGAGTGCCGGTTCGAACAACTGACGGGAGCTGTCGGACTCAAGCATATCGGAGCAGGAAGTAAGGAGAGAAGGAGTTGAGGAGAGAAGGAATAAGTAGAATACTCCTGCCATGAAAAGCCTCACCCATTTCTTATTATTAATTCTATTCATAATTCTTATGTTCATATGTTTTATGTCTAAAAAATCATCCGTTCCTATGTCTTACAAGTTAATCTTGACGCCCATGGAGAAGTTGCGGCCCTGAGCGATGTTGCCACAGTCGATGCCCTGATAGAGCTGGCTGTTGCTGGCAGAGAACTCGGGATCGCTGCCCGTATACTTGGTAAGGGTCAGGAGATTGCCGCCCTCTGCCCATACGGAGATACCCTGCAGCCACGACTGCCACGACTCAGGAATAGGAATCTGATAAGAGAGGCGTACGTTCTTCAGACGCAGGTAGGAGCCGTCCTCGATCCAACGGTCGGAGAAGCGGTTGTTGCCCATGGGGTCGCCATAGCTGACGCGTGGGAGCGTGGCCTGCTGTCCTTCATAACGCCAATGGCCGATCTCTGCCACCTGCTGGTTGTAGAGCGTAGAACCGCTGTTAAGGATGGCGCGCTCGTAGTTATAGACATCGTTGCCCAGACTGTAGTTGCAGTTCACACCAAGTGTGAAGCGTTTCCAGTTGAGGTTGAGGAAGATGTTACCATAAAGATCGGGGTTGGGGTCGCCGATGACGGTCTTGTCGTTCTCATCAATCTGTCCCAGGGCATTGGCACCACGGGTATTGGTAGGATTGAGATCCTCGAAGATGACATCGCCGGCAGCGAAATACTGCTTGACGCCCGTCTCGTCGATGATATAGAGGTTGGCAGCCTGTGCAGCCTCTGTGGTCGGGAAGACACCCTTGGTCTTGTAGCCATAGAACACGCCCACCGGGTTGCCCACGGCTGTCAGGATATTGTCTGAACCATAGATGGATGAGGTGTAATTGCCGTTTGCCAAGGCCTTGACCTCGTTCTTATAGTGGCCTACGGTGGCTCCGACTTCAAGGCTCAGGTCGCGGGTGGCAATGGGTTTGCCGTTGATGCCCACCTCAAAACCGGTGTTACTGATCTCACCATCGTTCGTCCAATAGTTGTTGATACCACCAATGGGATTCTCAAAGCTCTTCAGCGCCAACAGGTCTTTCGTGCTGTGGATGAAATAGTTGGCACTGATGCCCAGACGGTTGTTGAGGAAATTAGCCTGCAAGCCGATATTCAGCTTCGACGTGGTTTCCCACTTGATTTCCTCGTTACCCACATTGGTGAGCTGCATACCGATCTCGGTGTAGTTGTAGCGCACGGTATTGAACGAGGTACGGGCGGCATAGTTGCTGATGCCGTCGTTACCGCTCATGTCGAAGCCGACATTCAGGCGCAGGTAGTCGATGGCGGTGTTCTTCGGGAACCAGTTCTCGTTGGTCAGCACCCAACCCAGCTGCACGCTGGGGAAGATGGCCCATTTCACGCCAGCCAACTTCACGCCGCCGTTGGCATTGCTGCCGAAACGGCTGTTAGATTCTGCCAGCAGAGAGACGGTGGCGAAGTATTTGTTCATATAGTTATAGTCGCCAGAGACATACCACTGCATATTCTTCCAGACATCATCAGCACCCTTAACGGTAGAATAGACATCGTTACCCGTCGCGAGCTTCGGGTTCTTATCATCCTCGAGCTTCGTGGAGTACTGCGTAGCGAGGTCGCTGTTGTCAAAGGAGAAGTAGGTATAGCGGAAGCCACCCATCGCGGCGATGCTGTGCGCACCGAACATCTTGTTCCAGTCGAGGTGGGTATTGCTCAGCACGTTGATCTCCTTGGAGAAGATAGAGGCCGTCTTGGAATAGACCGTACCCAGGTTTTCGATCTCGAAGGAAGGCAGTCCGATGTTAGGACGGTAATAGGCCTGTGAGTTACGATTGAGGTAGTAACTGAAATGAGAAGTCAGTTTCCAATCCTTGTTGATCTCGTAGGTAGGTGTCAGCGTCACGTTGAAGAAGGTGTTCTCATTACGGTTCTTACGCTCGCCGCTACCATTTTGCAGCAATGCCAAGGGGTTGGCCTGCGAATAGTTGCCATCCTCCAGGGTGCTGTAGAGGTCGTCGGCATCAGCCAGCAGCGAAGTGAAGTCGTTGATATTCTTGTTATACTGATAGGGATTGAGCAGGGGGCTCTTGATCAGTGCCAGGAACGCAGGCGAGGTAATGACACCGGCATTCAGGTCGGCAGCGATACCATCGTCGAAGAGGTTCGTATTAGAACGTGAGAACGACATATCGAATTTCGTCGTGAGATTCCACAACAGCTTGATATCCGTATTGAAGCGGACGTTAATGCGGTCGTAGCTGGTCGACTTGATATTCTTCATCGTCTGGATGTAAGCCACAGAGAGGTTATACATACCAATATCGTCACCACCCTGCACATTGATGCTGTAGTTATGCGTCAGCGCCGTGCGATATACATAGTCGCTCCAATTGGTGTCGTTATGGTATGTCTGGTAATAATAGCCGTCCTTGGCATCGTTGAGGAAATTGAACAACAGCGGGTTGGTCAACGAGCCGATGCGCTGCTGTACCTCAGGAATGGTACCGAGCTGCTCAACGGCATAGTTACGATATTGTGCCGCATTCATCATGGTAGGATACTGGGGCACGAAGGTCCACCCTACCCCGAGCTTGGCATCGATACGCGTTGCCATCGAGTGACCGCGCTTGGTGTCGATGAGAATGACACCGTTGGCACCACGGGCACCATAGAGGGCTGTGGCATTCTTCAGCACCGTCACCTTGTCGATATCCTCAGGAGAGATGGTAGACAGCATATTGAAGATGTCGCCCAGATGCAGCGACGGTCTGTTCTGCTGCATATCAAGTTCCACACCATCGAGGATGACGAGGGGCTGGGCATTGGCATTGAGTGAGCTGATACCACGGATAAACATGGCAGCACCCTGCTCAAGGTTGCCGGAATGCATGTTCATGCGGATGTCGCCACCCAACTTCTCGGTCATCTCCTCATCGATGGAAAGGCCCTTGCCATTGGAAACGAAACTGTTCCGGGCCGTTATCGTGGTGCCATCCTCATACATGGGAGAGAAGGCATCGCTCAAAAGGCTGATCTGCACCTGCTGGGTGGAATCACCGGCGAGAATGGCGACCTGCTGCGACATGTACTTCGGCGACTGCACAAAGAGAGCAGTGGCAAAGGTGGGCACCTTGATGGTGAACTTACCGTCGGCATCGGTCATGGCCGCATAACGGTTGTCGTTGAGGGTCTTCAGACGCACACCTGCCAGAGGTGTCTTCGTGGCAGCGTCGACCACAACACCTCGCACATTGATGGTCGGATTCTTGTCGACAACCTGAGCGCGCTTAGGTGCCTTGAAGGTCGTAGAAGTCTCTTCCTCATCGAACTCATCCTGCGCAAAAGCCACTGGGCTTGCTGCGAGGAATGCAATCATAAATAGAAATATCTTTTTCATCTAACTATAAACTCTAAACTATAAACCATCAACTAATTAGCCCATAAGTCGTTATAATCCTTCGGAACGAGATAGACACCAGCCACACGCATCAGTTGGTCGTATTTCTGACGGTTGGCAGAAGAGGTGTAACTCTTGGTGTGCATCATCATCAGGCTGGGATAAGCATCCAGTCCGTAATAGCAGGCCGGGAAGGTAAACTCGCCGAGGTCGAAGACATTGACACGGCCGGGATCGCCCAGATAAGTCAACGTAGCAGTGCTCTCACCGTTGTCGGTGGTCATCTCTATCGAAGACTTGGCACCATTCGGCAGTACGGTGTACTGTTGTTTATTGGCAGCATCCGTCCAACTGAGGAAGAAGCGCAGGTAGTATGGTTTCACAACTCTCATAGGTTCCTCTACCTGTGCCGGAACGGTGACGACATAGATGTGATAGGTTGTGGAGCGTACCCCTCTCAGGGCAAAGTTAAACTCCGGCTTACCCGTCGTACCATCGATATTGGCATCGTCAACCGCGACATAAGAGAAGAAACGCGAGGTTTTAGGAAGAATCATCTGACGTAACATGGGAGGTACTTTGGAAAAGAGACTGTCGCGTCCAGCCAGACTGTCCAGGGGGATGTTATGGGTGGTGAGTTTCGTCACCTTCATCGTATAAATCCTATCGCTGTAGTCTCTGACTGAAGGCGACCATTCAATGATGGGATTATACGTCTCCCAAGAACTAAAGGGGAATGCGTCGATGGTGCGCGTGATACCATTACTCATCTCGCTGATGGCGGTTGTGTGATCCAGAACCACCTGCATATTGGTAAGATGACTGCCACTGGTAGTATAGGCCGTATCAGTGGGTGCAAAGGCGCCATTGCCGAAGAGCGGCTGATTGCCCTTGTACCAATTCGAGAAGACGAGGTTGCTGACGATGTTACGAGAGGTCAGAGAGTCCTGCAGTTCACCGTCGGTCTCGGCAGCCTTGTCAGCCTTGGCATCGGTGGCCTTCAACGAAGAGGCAACCAGTGTCTTCTTCTCCAGATCCATATAGTCCATCTTCGGAATGTAGTTGTAGCAGGGATTGATGGCAGCATAAGCCTCATTCCATGCCTGGTCGCTGGGAACGAGCATGCAGAAAGTGCTATCCTCATCCTCGAGGTCGGCACGCATGATGGAACGGATGACGTTATTGCGCTTCTTCATCACAGAGTCGAGATAGGTCTGTTTGCCATCGCGAAGCGGGCCGATGACGGAGGCGTTGACATCAAGGTAGTACTCATCGTATTTCTGGATGTAGTTCTTGATCAGGTCACAGCCTGCGAGATTGTCGATGTTCTCGTAGAGGTTGGGGTAAAACTCCGATACGCCATTCAGCTTGTGCATCACGCCATTGGAGGCAGGAATGTTGATGTCGCCATAGGAAATGCCATCGAACGATGCCTGCGTGAAGGGATGGTGCTTGGCATTGAGCGAGATGATCGTCGTGCCTGCAAGCGCACTGGATATGGGATAGTTGTACTCCGTCATGTGCTGCTGTAAGAACTGCTTGACGATAGTGGCACTATCGCTTGCCTTCAGACGATTGTATTCCGCATCGCTGAAGGCAGCATCCACAGGCGCCCAGACAGTATAGAACCGCGGGCTGTTGAGTGCCTCAGAGAATTTGCTTTGCTGGGCAAGCGCAGCAAACTTGGTCAGTTGCGGGTCACTGGATATATTCTCCCATAACGTTTTGCCGGCACTGGGCTGATCGCCTGCAGACGGCTCTGAGTTGTAATCAGAATAGTCAGAGCAACTGGTGAGGAGTAAAGGAGAGAAGGAGAGAAGGAGTAAGTAGAATACACCTGCCGTGAAAAGCCTCACCCATTTCATATAGTTTATCTTATTCATAATTATTATGTTCATATGTTCTTATGTCTAATAAAACTTAGTACCAGTCTTCTGTCATGGTCTGGCTATTGACGATGTCAAGCGGCACCAGCTCAATGAAGTCGAATGACCAACCGAGGTTGGAGTCGTTCACCAGGTTCTTGATGCGCAGCCAATAGTCCTTACCCTGCTCAAAGCGCTGAGTGGTGATGATACGGCGAAGCATCATCGTGCCGTAACCTGATTCTGTGCGACAACTGGTAGAGCCGATAATCTGGCTGGCAGCAGAGTAGATGTCATTCTCATTATAGGTGAGCGGGTCGGTAACGGTGTTGTATGTACCACGTGAGAAGGATGCCGGAGCGCGCATATAACCACGTACATGCATGCGCTGGTCGCTCTCCACGCCACAGTCGGATGTTTCATCGTCGGCACGGTTTACAATGTCCTCATAACCAATGGTTGCATCATAGTAGGGGTTGGCACAAGCATCGAAGGGGATGCCGATGGCCACCATGTCCGACTGCTTGGAAGTATTGCCTAGATAGAACTGCATCAGTCCACCACGCGCCATCGGCGGATAGATGATACGCAATTCATAATCGCCGGTTGGCACATGCGGCAGTTTGACGGCGAAGTCGTAGACATCCCATCCCTGGAACTGGTCTGAGTTGTGGGCTCGCCAGGCGCCCATCACGCAGAAACGCAGCAGGGTTCCCGGATTATAGCAGACGATATTGTCGAAATAGTTATTCTGGAAGGCGATGCGGTTACCGTCACCACCACCATTCAAGGTGCTCACCTCTGCCGGTGTGGCAAAGCGCAAGCCATTATTAATCAATTCATAAAGGAAGGTGGAAGAATCGAGGCGCAAACGCTCATGGAGTGCATCCCGGGCATTCTGGTCGTACTTCAAGATACCCTTGATACGATGGATATAGCCGTTCAACGTCTCTATGCTCTTGTTACGGTCAATCGACACACCTTTGAACACCAGCGTATGGTCACCGTCGTTGGGCATACCGAACATACCAAGTTTCTTGGTCAGCGTGTTGTTGGTCAGATAACGGTTCAACCACAGATCCTTGGTGGTCTTTGGGTTTGTCTCCCACACTTTCAGGAGGGTATTGGGCAACATGGTCTCAAAGTACTCCTGCGGCTCGTAGCCGAAGCAGACGTTCCAGGAAGCGTTGGTCTGGGCATTCTTCTCATAGACGATACGGTCGATAGGCATACCGGCACGCAGGATATGATAAGCCACGAACATATTCACCACATTAAACGGATTGGTATAGTCGTCGCCCGTGCTGATGGTAATGCTTTTCTCGTTGATATAGTCATACCAGGCGCCGCAATTGCCATACCACTCGATACACTTCTGCTTCAGGTCGTTGAAGTTGTTGATGCCTGCAGCACGGAACACATCGTCAGTCTCGGCAAAGACGGTCCACTTAATCATACACTCTTTGGGATAATAGATGGAGTTACCATCACGGTCGTTATGGTTGTTACCCAAGTCGTAAGTCATGGCTGTGCCGTCAGCATTGTTCTTGCGCTCAATCATGAGGGTGTCGGCATAGCCCGTTACCTCAAGGGCTGAATAGAAGATGCTGAGGTCTTTCTCGCCCTCCACACGCAACTGGTCATCGGTAGTGCGGTCGGAACGTGGAATCACATTCGAGCAGATATGCAGGATGCCGTTGATGGCCTCAATATCGCCGTCGATAATAGCAGAGATGTCGTTGAGACTGGTGAGACCAATGAATTCCTCCTTATAGGCATCCTCACCGAAGGTGCCGACACGAATGCTACGACCTGTCTTCATAGTGGTCCATGTGGTGGCAGTACCATCGAGGTCTACCTGCATGTGTTCCTCACCGGAGAGATGGAAACGTGCGATATCGTCACACAGAGAGTCGGACATCAGTTCTACCTTTGCCATCACGTCAAGACTATTCCAGTTGGCATCCTCGGTAATACCGTTGTGCTTCAGTTTGGCCTTGGAGATGAGGTAGGACTCATCGTTATAAAGACTGTCGAGGTAAGTGTTCACACCGTCGTTCAGCGGTGCAAAACAGGTATATTCACCATAGGTTCCCATATACTTGTCGAACTTGCCCTTCTCCAGAATACGGTAGAACGCAGTCAGGTCAGACCGGTCACGCAGCATTTCTGCGATGGTCTTCTGATCTGAGGAGAAAAGGTTAGAGCCATCCGGTTCCTCATTACAAGAGATAAAGAGGTAAGAGGTAAGAGGTAAGAGGTAAGAGAATACCATTACCATGAGCCTCACCCAATTTTTATTGTTTATCTTATTCATAATACTTATGTTCTTTTGTTCTTATGTCTAATACTTCGAAGCAGATTTGTATACAGGATTCTGTACAAGACTGGTATTGATTTCCACCTCGTCCTGATTGATAGGCATGTAGAGATAACGCTCGTCACGCATCTTAGCCTTCATGGCAGTGGGTACGGCATACTTACGCAATGCCAACTCAAAGAACACATCACTGTTGGTGACATAGCTCTCTGTCAGCTTCTTGGTCAGGTCTGCCTGTTTCTCTGTGTGACGATAGTTGTAACGCATCAGGTCGAACCAGCGTTTGCCCTCGAAGCACAACTCACGCGCACGCTCGGCCAGTACCAGTTCCTCCATCTTGTCTCTGTAGACAGAATACTTCATGCCGTAAGAGCCCTTGTTGGCATCAGAGAGCGCACGGTCGTTGATGAGCTTACAGATAGCAAATGCCTCCTCGTTGCGCGAATCGCCTTCGGCCTTACCACCCATGTTGTAGAGCTGCACAAGGGCCTCAGCCTTCATCAGCATCACGTCAGTCAGACGATACAGAATCCAATTCTGATAGACTGCAGAACGGGTGTCGCGCTTGCTGTCGGCACTATTGTTGGTTCCTGCCGATGCGGTTGCCACGAATTTGCGGACGCCAAACTGCTCGGTATTCGTACTGGCGGCATCGTAGAGATATTCATAGAGGCGCTGATCCACGCTGTTGGTCCAGACACCATTACCGGTTTGATCCACTTTTCCATAGATCGGTGCCGCCTTCAGATAGCCATAACCGTTGCTGCTGGCATTGTTATAGCGGAAATACATCTGGTCGAGACCGGTATTGGTGGCGTTAGAGTTACGGAACTGCAACTCGAAGATGCTCTCGTCGGCATTCTGTCCCGTCTGTCCAAAGATGTCAGCATACATATTGTTATATTCGGAAAGATAGTAATCCTTCTCCACTTCATCACCATATCGACGGCGGCGAGGATTCTCTTCGTAGGCTGTCTTCTTGGCCTGGATCACTCTGTCGCAATAGTCCACACATGCTTCATAATCGCTCGCATCACGGTTGACAGAAGCACGCCAGAGATAGATGTCGGCCAGAATGGCATTGATACCGTCCTGATTCAGGTAGCCCTTGTCGCGCCAGTCACCATAGGTTGAACCAGAGATGGCATATTTAGAAGCCTCTTTCAGGTCATTGATACACATGTTGAGGACAGAGTCAGGATTTGCCTGCGGGGCATTCAGATCGTCACTACTGTTCAGGTAGGCGCCCGGCGTCACAGGGATGTCATGGAATACCTTTGTGAGGTAGAAGTAACAGAATGCGCGCAAAGCTAACATCTGAGCCTTGTTGGCGTCATAGTCACCCCGCGTATAGTCCGGGTCAACAGCTATCACACCCTCAGCCTTCTCTAATACCAGGTTGCAGTAGTTGATGGCAGAATAGAACGGATACCAGGAGGTAAACGCATTCTCTGTCTCGATGTTGCAGGAATAGATCTGCGCCAAAGCTGTCTTGTAGGTCGCAGAGGAAGGCAATGTGGAAGTCACCACGAGTTCATCGGAACGGAAGTCACCCCAAATAATCATATTGCGTATGGCAGAAGCATCACGCAACTGTGCGTAGGCCGTTGCTACAACGGCATCCACTTCGCTTTTCTTCTGCCAATAGTCGTCATCGACGGTCTTGTTGTCAGGCAAAATCACCGTATCGACACAGCTGGTGAAGAGGAGACAGGAGACAGGAGTCAGGAGACTGTAGATCACACCTGCCATGAAGATCCTCACCCGATTTTTATAATTTGTCTTCGTATTCATAATTCTCTTTTGTTCTTATGTTCTTATGTCTAAAAATTTAGAAGCCGAAGCTCAGGCTGGCTGTGATAGATTTAGACCTTGGTGTGGTCGCACCGTCAGAGGCTGGCGTATAGGTTCCGGAGGCAATTTCCGGATCAATACCAGTGTACTTCGTCCAGCAGAAGAGGTTGTTCATTGTCACATAAGCCGAGAGAGAGTTCAGACCAAGTTTCTTGATCTTATTCTTGGGTACGCTGTAAGAGAGTTGCAGGTTGTTGAAACGCAGGAATGAGCCGTCCTCCACAAAACGTGAGCTCACCTGATAGTTATAGCCTGTTCCGTAGAGTGCGCGTGGTATCACTGTCACGTCACCATCCTTACGCCAGCGGTAGGTAACCGATGAGCACTGGTTCTCTGTACCATACATGCTCTCCAGGCCCATACGTGCCGTATTGATAATCTTATTACCCCAACGGAAGTTGAAACGTGAGATCAATCTCCAGTTACCATACTGCAAAGTGAAGCTGAAACCGCCCTGCATCTTTGGCAGTGAATTACCAAGATACTTGATATCGAGCTCATTGATAGTACCATCGTGATTCACATCCTCGTAGATGGCATCACCACCCTTGAACTCATATTCAGTATCGCCATAATAATAAGTAAGGTGCTTGGGCACACCGGTATTCGTCATGATCACCTTACCCTCTTCATCGGTAGCCACGGGGAATGTCTTACCCTCAGCAAGCTGCTGGTTGATCCATGCCTCATAGTTCCACTCGTAAGACTCGCCACGGGCTGCAGCCTGCGACTGCAACTGGAGTTGCTTCGTGTTATAATTGGTCAGGTAATCGTAAGTATACTGGAAAACGCCTAAGCTATTGAATCCGTAGATGGAGCAAAGCGGGTCACCCACCACAACGCGGCTGAGGATGGATCTGGAACCACGGTTACCCCAACTGGGCTGTGAGTTCAGATTGTCGAGTACACGCTGGTCCATCTCGAGCAACTTATTGACGTTCTGGGCCAAGTTGACACTGGCAGAGACTGAGAACTTCTTAATCTTGACAAACCGATTCGCCGTAACCGACAACTCCCAACCTTTGTTCTCCATCTCACCCACATTTCCGAACGAGAGTGTGGTGGATGTGTTCCATGTAGCTGAGGTGGGAATAGGTATTTTCTGCATAATCAGATCCTTGGTATTCTCCTTATAGAGGTTCAGGTCGAACTCGAACATATCGTTGAGGAGGCCTACGTTGAAGCCAAGGTTCACACCCGTCTTCTTCTGGGGACGCAGGTCATCGAGCTTCATACCGCTCATTGTGGTGTAGTAGCTGGTTCCGTAGCGTCCGGCACGTGAATTGTACTGGTTGAAGTAATTGTCAACAGAGACACTGGAACTACCTGTTATACCCCATGAACCACGAATACCGAACATTGACACAATATTACGCAAAGGTGTAAAGAAAGCCTCTTCGCTGAGATTGTAACGCAATGAAACCGAGGGCGAAATGAACCACGGATTCTTAGGACCGAACTTTGAGTTACCATCAGCACGCAGTGAGAAGCCTACATTGTAACGCGACTTATAAGAGAAGTGGGCGTTATAGACGGCGTTCTGCCAGGCCGACTTGGTAGTACCGGGCTGGTTGTCCATACTGATCAGACTGGCATCGATGGTAGCCGACTCTATACCATTAGGTATGGCGTTCTGACCGATATACTGGTAGGTATTCTTCTGTGTACCAGCCTCATAACGTGCCAACATCGTCAGATTAAAATCTTCATTCTTGAAGGCCGGCGTAAAGATCAGTTCCAGACGAGAGCCCATCTTGAACTGGTTGGATTCCGTATTCGTGATAAAGTTATAATCACTATCGGTATAACTGCCGTTAGAGAGACTTCCCGGCATATAAGTAGGCTTCGAATAAGCATAGATGTCAAAGTAGACACGGCCATTGAAAGTCAGACGGGTCTGTCCGTTTCCTGTACCGAGCAACTCGTACTTGATGTTGAAGTCGGGCACGATGCTGTAGGTCTTTTCCTTCTGCCATGATCTGTTGGCATAGGCCACAGGGTTACCGATGGCTACGACGTCGGACAGCTGTTCGGAAGTGTAGTTTCCGTCATCAGGCGTCATGCCGCTCACCGTCGGGTTCATCAGAAAATACTCACCCGTGTTGTTATTATACTGGTCCATGCGCCAGATGCTGGCATTCGGTGCCATCGTCAAGGCCATTGCCAGCAGATTGTTATGGGAACCGCTGCTCTTGCTGCTACCATAAGTATAATTCTTCAGGTTGTCGGTATAGGTCAACGCGAAGTTGGTAGAGAAGCGGATGCGGTCAGACACGTTGTAGTCGAGGACCAGGCGTGTTGTCAATCGATCCATCTTCTGTTTGATGATGGTTCCCAACTGGTGGCTGTAGCTACCGGAAATACGGAAAGTGGCTTTCTGACCACCACCGGAGATATTGAAGTTGGCCTCATGCTGTTCACCGAACTGCTTGATAGCGCCTACCCAATCGGTGTTCTTGTTCCAGTTGTTAGCCTCAGCCCACGACTCTGCGGGAATATAGTTGATCTCGTTGATGGTCGAGGTGGCAGAACTGCTCTGTGTGGGGTTGTAGAACTCCTCCTTGAGCATCATGGTGTAGTTGTCACCATTGAGCAGGTCGTAGCCGGCAGGCATCCAGGTGCCGGTGAACTTATAGCCCAGCGTCACCTTTGGTTTTCCGCGTGCACCACGCTTGGTGGTAATCTGAATCACACCATTGGCACCCTGCGATCCCCAGATGGCCGTAGCGGCGGCATCCTTCAAGACGGTGATGTTGGCGATATCATCCACACTCACAGCGAGCAGCGACGAGAAGGCCTCCTCATCGATATTCTCAGGATCGAAGTCGGCCTTATCATATTCAAAGATCTTGTCGTCGACCACAATCAGCGGTTCTGCGTTACCACTCAGCGTTGACACACCACGCAGACGCATGGACGTTCCAGCACCGAGGTTACCTGAATTGCTGACGATATCCAGACCGGCAATCTCACCTTGCAGAGCCTCATCGGCAGAGGTGAAGGCCATACCATCCACCTTGTCCATGCTGAAGGTCTGCTGAGAAACGGAAATCTCGCGCTTGTCAATATTCAGACCGCCAGAACTGGTGCGACGTCCCTTGACTACGACTTCAGATACGGTCGTATTCTCACTTTCCATCTTGATATTGAAAGTGGTCTGGTTGCCGATATTTACAATCTTGGTTTTATTGCCTACATAAGAAAATACAAGTTTATTCTTAGGGTTCTTAATCTCCATGGAGAAGTTACCCATCATATCAGTCTGTGTAGCGCTGACGATACGATTGTTAGCGTCACGCTCCACCACGTTGGCCATCATGATCGGCCCCATGGCATCTTCCACCGTACCTGATATGACTTTACTCTGTGCCATCATCGTCTGCGCAATGACAGTGAACAGGAGCGTCAATAGGAATTTATATTTTGACATAATCTCTAATCTCTAAACTATAAACTTTAAACTTCAAACTTAATACCGCCTGTTACTATTGAAGCACAACGGTGTGTCAATACCGTGAACCGTCACGAAGGCCGATGTCTCGATAATGTTGTAACGTCCGTACGTGGCGTTACTCTTCTCGGAGGTCGTGATGTCACGGGCAATCAGATTGGCAGTGTTTGAAGAAGCATTGATGGTCACCGCCGTATTGGAGGCATCCTTCACCGTGAGTTTGTTGTCACCGCCAGAGACGGTCAGCGTCTGGGCAATACCGAGCGCGTTCGAACAGAAAGTGGAGTAAACAGGCTCCGGTGTTGTCAGACCTGTCTCGGGATTGTAATTCTTGAAATAACGGTCGGCGAAGAGCGAACTGTTCTGTGTGTGGTAGCGCACGAACTTGGCCATCTTGTCCAACTGCTCCTTCACATAGTTTGAAGCATCGCTCTGACTCTTGAATCCGTACTGGGCAGCCACGCTCTCCCAATTGTCAATAATAGCCATCACCTCTTTCCAGGTAGGCAGGCCCATGGTCTGCTGTGCCTTGACCATCGCCTCATAAGTTGGTGCATAGATGGTGTAATTATAGGCACTAAGCATGCCCCAGTTGTCGTTATCGTCAATCACACGATAAGCCTTCATCTTGTTTTTCTTCTGCGACTCGGTTTCGTTCTTGTCACCAGTCACGATGCCGGCGAAGGTGTAGATCTCCTCGTTGTTGAACTGCAGACAGAAGTTGAGGAAGTGGTCATATTCAGGCGCATTATTGTCGTAGTCGGCATTCTCGTCATAGAACTCAGGACGCGACAATGTCTCCATCACGCTTGTAATAGTAGGCTGGATAGGATAGTCCAAACGATAAACGGTACCATTCTCTATCTTGGCATCGGCACTGTTGGCATCGAAAACCTCCGTGATGGTTGACCACTGTGAGGGATCAGACAGTTGCAGACCGCCAGCGACTTTGTTGTCGTTGGCAACGACAACCACACCACCGTGCTTTGTTTTGTAGTATTTGTTGCCATAAAGGGCGTACTGCGGATTGCCCTGTCCCGTTTCGGTAGAATCGGCAAGCACGATGGTACAATAGTCCAGGAGATCCTTGATCTGACTGTTGAACATGCCGGTCTCGATATTGATATCCTGTGCACCTGCCGTTTCCACATAAGAACTGAGCTGATTGTAAGGACCTGACTGATAGATGTATCTCTTTACGAGTACGTGGAAAGATCCGTCTGCCTGCGGATCGAAGCGGAAGCGCAATCCCTTCAGCCCGTCCTCATCCTTCACTGAAGTGGGGTCAATCACAATGAACTGCGTCTCATTGTCAGTAGGAATAAAGAGACCATAGCGGGCCTTCATCGAGAGCAGATAGTAGTACATGTCGGCACCCAGTTTCGAGGCGGTACCGGCAGTGGTCTGGTGGTCATTCAGCATCTCACCCATCGTGCGCATGTCATTATAGACCGATGCAGGACCGAGAACGGAGTTGTACAGTTTCGGACCGAAGAGCTTATTCATCTTATACACCACACCATTGTTGGCGATGGTGACATCATAGTTGCCGTCGCTCTTTCGGATAATATCATCCCTTTTCACATCGAGGAACTCGAAAGCATCATTCTGCACCGTGGAGAAGGTGCTGGGCACCGTCTTGGTGAGATAGGGCTTCATCACATTGTTCAGAATACTGGCAAAGATCGACGGATCGTTGTTATAGATTGCATCGAGATGCTCGTTAAGTGTGGATACCGAGAGTTCAAGACCCGGAACACCCAGGTTCTTGAGAATATAGGCCGACTCCTTGAGGAAATAATCTTCCACGGCCTTATCGTCAGGCGCCAGGAAAGCACCTATCTCCGCATCGTCATCCACAGGCTGTCCTTTCAGGGTTGGATTATAATAGTTCCATCCCGGGTCGAAGTCGAGCAGGCGGTTATCTGCAACGGTCATGCCGCGTATGGGCTGCGACAGCTTGGCACGCTGTGAGTTCTTGCTCAGATAGCGGATGGCAAACACGGTATCCTGACTGCTGGAGCCCGAAGTCTCATTATACTGCTCCGTCAACGTCATGTCCGGATCGGGGAAACAGTAGTAGTCCAGCATACGTGAGATATAACGGGTGTCGTTGCCTGCGCGCAGAATCTCTGCCATATTGCCGGGATTCACGAGCACCTCGTTCAACTGGTGGATATAACCGTTCTGGCATACCACATCACCCTTAATCACTTTGCGGTCGAAGACGTATGCGTCACCATCAACATAGTCCTGACCGGTGAGAACCTTAAAGTCGCTGTAATCGCCAGTCACGGTCATGTTGTTGTTCAGCATATACTCACCCGTCAGATGAACCATCGGTGCTACCGTGTTGTCGAACACTGCCAGCATGGAATTGCGGCTTCCCGTCTGGAAACGTGAGAAATACTTGTTGTTGGCAGGCATGTCCTGAGCCTTGAAAGGGACTACTGAGTAAGAAAGACGCATGTTAGTAGCGTGTTTTACCAACTGGCCCTGCAACATGTTGCCGGCAGCATTCTGCTTGTTGGAAAGCGTTCCCACGAGGATGGCGTTGTCAATCATCGTAGAAAAAAGCAGTTCTGCCTTCTGGGAGTGACTCAACTCCTCATAGCTACTCACGCCAAACTTATTGTTTCCGCCCGCAAAGAATCTTGCGAAGGCATCATCATTGGCTGGGAAAATCGTCTTACTACCAGTTTTGCTCAGCACCTCCGTGTAACCCAAGTCATCGATCAACCTGCAGTACGTATTGAACGTACCATCAAGTTGCGAAGACTGCTGAAGCTCTTTGTAGATACTCTCGCCAAGCCAAGATGGCAATTCTCCCTCCGGCACCAGGTAATCCTTCTTACAGGACACCAGGCCTATGCACAAAAGGGATGCATACAAAAAGAGTTTTTTCATAAATGGTTTGTTATATTAATAATTCATTGATTTGCCAGTAGGATAGCACTCAAACCACACATTTCTGCGTGGTATACAAATTCGACTTGCAAAATAACAAAAAATTATTGAATCTTGCAACTATTTAACACGCTAATTTCAAAAAAGAGGCTCATTTAGCAAATTCCAAAGTGAAACTATCAAAAAACAAAGTTTCTGTCAGGCGTTCGTTCTATTGAGTGGGTTATTGTTATTTCAAAAACGGATTAACCGTTTCGTCCGGTCCGAGATAGAATCCCGTCTCAGGCGGCTGGTTATAACCCGTATTCTCTGAGGCTACGCTCAGTCGGTAGGGGATATCTTCCATCAAACAATTGATACGATAGTCTGTTGGAATGGTGGTGACATACAGTCTCAATTCCGTGCTTTCCTGATTACGGACGAGCACCTCTTCACGCCAATCGCCTAAGATATCTGCAGACAGGCAGGGATTCGACTTGGAGCCATTGTTAAACCGTCCTTCAAATCTATGCACATTGGTGATGGCACGGCTTTTCCAATCATACTTGCTGACCGTCTCATGATCGAGTAGTTCACGCAACAGATCGCCATCCCACCAGATGCCGAAATTGACTGACAGGTAACGGCCATTCATAACTAAATGCTCCTGATGCTGCGGATTATCCGAATTCTCTGCCATATTCAGCACCTCACCCTTGATTGTCCTGATGCCGTGGCTGTCGGTACTCCACATCTCCACACCAGGATTAGTAGGGTCGATATCGGCAGCCATGGCACGTCCGACATCACTCTTGCTGGGTACCTGGAAGATGACTTCACCCGTTCCGGCATCGCGGAAGTCAGTGCCGTCGCGACGGTTCTCATGGCAGTCCCATACCTGCAAACGGTCTGTAGTGGGATCGAAGGCAGTCAGGTGGATGGCATCACCATGTCCAAAGCCAGTATTGTACAGGCCTCGTCCATTATGGTCTACCGCCATCGAACCATAGGTAATCTCATCACATCCGTCACCGTCGACATCAGCCACCCGCAGATTGTGGTTGCCTTGTCCGGCATAGCTTTTCCAATCAGGGTTATTGGTGTCGAATGTCCAGTAATTCTTAAGTTCCTTACCGTCCCAGTTCCAGGCAGCAATGACTGTGCGGGTGTAATAGCCCCTGCAAAAGATACCGCTGGCATGTTTGCCGTCCAGATACCCCACGGCAGCCAGGAACCTGTCGGAACGGTTGGCATATTCGTCGCCCCATTCGTTCAGGATGCCCCGCTCAGGGATATAATCCTTGGTATCGAGCACACGTCCTGTCAAGCCCTCGAAGACAGAAATGTATTCCGGTCCAGTCAGAATACGTCCCGTCATGGGTCTTCTGCCATTGTTATCGCGTGCCCATACCTCCTGGTTAAAGCTACGGTCACCCTGGGGATAGTGGCGATAGTCGGCACTGGCATCACCGATGATCTTACCCTGTCCGTCGACGGTACCATCTGAGGTTCTTACCATCAGCTCGGCCTTGCCGTCGCCGTCGAAATCATAGACCATAAAGGGCGTATAGTGCGCACCGCTACGGACATTATGTCCCAGACTGATTCGCCAGAGTTGGGTGCCATCCAGACGATAGCAGTCCAGGAGTGTAGGCCCAGTGAAACCGTCATGGGCATTATCATGGGCGTTTGAGGGTTCCCATTTCATGATAATCTCATATTGTCCGTCGCCATCCACATCACCCACGCTGGCGTCATTGGCGGAATAGAAGAACGTCCTTCCGTCAGGGGCCGTACCTTCCTTGGGTTTATTGATTCTAATGGGCAGGTAGCCGTCAGGGGCATCTGCTTTCAATGTATAATGACCGTTTCTGCCGCCTCCTTTCACTTCGTAAATTGCGCCATCTGAAAGTGGGTGTTCGTCTATAAAGAAAGTGCCACCAGAGGTCAATGGCTGTGGGTTCAGCTTTTTACCGTTTCTGTAGACATCATACTGCTGATGAACGGTATCCGAACGGAGCGTCCGCCAGCTGACTACCACCTGTTGGCCGTTTTTGATGGCCACAACACCGCGATCCAGCATCTCGCGGTTTATCTTCTCCATATCATACCGTGGCTGAGCAGCGGCAGCAGCCCAACTTCCCACCAAGAGTGTGGCACAAATAGTTTTTAAATAGTTCATTTATTGTTGTTCTATATTTAGAAGACGGGAAAACAGCAGAATTGTAACTCACTTGTTGCAACATACTGTCACTTCTGTACACATCAGACTATCTCAATAAAAATTCCCCCACAGCAGGGCTGCAGGGGAATGATTATTAGGATAAAAGGAGAGATTACCTCTGAATCATCTTCTTACCTTCCTTCACTACTACGCCCTTGTAGTTCTCGTCTACCCTCTGGCCTGCGAGATTGTAGATGGCATTATTAAACATGCCAGAGGCCTTCACACGCTCTATAGCAGTTGGGTCAAACGGCTCCGTTGCACCGGCGGTAATGCGCTGGATCAACAGGTTATCGAACCAGGCACGACGATCGTTGACATTGTAGTCGCTCTGGAGCACAAACTTAGAAGGAATCGCGTCAAGCGCGAACTCGCTAGAGGTGGTTGAACCCTCAGGACTACTGATGGTGCAATATATACTCTTTCTGCCATAGTCCATTATCACCTCAAAGTGCGTCTTCTGTAAAGGAT
The DNA here is from genome assembly GCA_017556145.1 of Prevotella sp. Classification (GTDB taxonomy): domain Bacteria; phylum Bacteroidota; class Bacteroidia; order Bacteroidales; family Bacteroidaceae; genus Prevotella. The sequence continues at coordinate 22,097 of JAFZCU010000229.1, forward strand.
TAGCGGTTACAGAGTCTGTTGCATCAGCAGGAGAAGCATTGTTATAGCTACTACCTGAACGAGCCCAAATCTTAGTCAAATCAGCCTCACAGGTATTCGTAGTGGTCGTTCCATTATAGAAATTGTGGAAAATACCGAAGATATTTACATCTTCTGCATCCTTCAGGTAGAAACCAAGTGATTTGCCACTGAGGCCCTGTACGTAGAAGTCGCAAGCCACCTTCAGGATGTTGGTACCCATAGAACCGTTTTCTGTCGGGTCGAAGAGCACAGTACCTGTACCGTTACCAATACGTAGGTAACCCTTCCAAAGCTGCTCACCATTAGCCCAATAGCCCTTCTCAAACTCCTGAGAGGCACCTTCCTGCTCACTAAATGCAGATAATATCATTGAACCTACGGCTCCAGGATTGGTGTAGAGAGAACCGCCAGTATCCCAATCGATCTCAGTGGTTACGCCTTGCTCGAAGTCGATGTCGACAATCGTTGCGATACAGTTAGCAGGTATCGTCGTTGTAAATACAGTAACAGCCTCATTCAGTTCAGCATTGGCTGCAACGATGGTAGCAGCATTCTCCTCGCTGTACTGTGAAGCCTTCATCTGAGCCTGAATACCCTTTGCCTTATCAATGGCTGCCTGAAGGGCATCCTTACCTGTGGCAGAGTCATAGATACGCATGGATATTGTCGTCTCAGCATTATCAATGACTGCCTGCATCGAAGTCAACGTATCGTTTTCAGCCAAGAACTCACGATTAGCAGCAATGATGAGCTTCGTAGCCTCCTGATAAACCTCATATTGCAGCAGACCGGTCTCTTCTGATGTCGTATTTACATACGTATCTCTGTCGAATGTTGCAATAATATCATCCTGACTCAAAGCCTCGTATCCAGCAATCTTAGGCTCTACTTCGTCAGCTACAGCCTTCAGAGCATCCTTACCCCAAAGGTATGACGCATCAGCCAAATATTCTGCTGCCATTGTCAGATTCTCACGTCCTGTGGTAATCTGCGTACGCACATTGGTCTCATAACGCAACTGCTTCTGATTATACTTATTATCGTTCTTACCATAAAGCCTTGCATCTTTCACGACAACAACAGAGCCATTCTTCAACTCCTTATAAGCATCTTTACACCATGCCTTAAAGGCAATCTCGTAGGTGCCGCCCTCGGTAATCTGAACAGGAACGTTGAACGGCGTATAAACACGGGAGTCCAAACCTTTGACAACAGAAACTATGGTATCTCCAGTTGCGGTATTCACAATAGAAGCCACACCATAGGCAGGGTTCCAGCCTTCATTAAACGTCCAAGATGTAGAGGTGGGATCTGCACGAAGAGCGGAGAGTGCCTCAATCGTGAACACATAGGAACCTGGATCAAACTGCACTTGCATATAAACACCCATTGGCGTGTCAGGATTGCTATACGCCCAAGAATTGTTACCTCCGAAGTGACCTAAGTCAGGATATGCACCACTATTCCAGAAAGCACGTCCAGTAGGCAGACAAGTCCAATCACCATAATTGCTGACTTTCTGTGTATTACCATCGGTTTGCTTAATGCCCAGATAGTTATCAGTATTGCCATCCAGATAGTCATCCATCTTTTCATAAAGGAACTCAGCAATGACTTCCTCTGCTACTGCCAACAGCTCGTCAAGCTCTGCCTGACCGCTTTCATCACCGATAGCCTCGAGGCCAGCAATCGTTTCGGGATAGCCATCGAACTGTGCCCAAACTTCATCCGGCCAGTTGTAGCAGTCCCTGTACGCTTTCAGTTTCTCCAGCATGGCATCACGCTGATGGAGGTCAGCAAACTGCATAGCAGGGGCAATCTGAAAGTCGGCAATCTCAACAGTCGTTGCCATTGTCATGAACGAAATGAACCAGGTGCGGGCTGTGCCGTCACCAACGATGGCATAGTTGAAGGTTTGCCACTCTTCTGACAATTCCTCCCAAGTATTAACAACTACTTCCTCTGCAGTTTCCGGGTAGGTATAGGAACCAGCCGTATTACCTGCCACCTTCACAAGATTCGTTGGTGTCTGGTAGCCATCACCAGGGATAAAAGTTCTCACAAAATCCAAGGCAGCACCCTTCAGCTTGAAACTAACCACATAAACACCATCTGCTGATGTTGGCTCAAACTTAAAGTACATACCCTCACCCTTATTGTTGTCGTCGGTAGGATCATCCACACAAACAACAGAGTTAAGACCTGCTGCATAGCCATTAGCATTGGTATTAAACTTTTCAGCCAAAGATTTACCTGCACTAACGACAGTCCAACCTGACCAATCAGCGAAAGTGCTTTTTGCGACAAGATCACCAGTAATCTGGAAGCGTCCCTGCGGGGTGTAGACGAACTCACCTTTCTTGAGCGCATAACCTGAAACAGCAACGCACATAGCCATAAAGGCAAAAAGTAAACGTTTTCTCATACGGTTTGTTTTTAGAGAGTTATTAATTAATTAAAATATATGATTTGTCTTAATTCGGCGCAAAGTTACTCATTTTTTTGTTATCGACAAACTATTTAAGCTTTTTTTGCTTCTGACACGCAGGATGTAGACTCCCTCTGGCAATGGCTGACGGTAAAAGACGGCCTTGGCCTCAGCAAACAAAGCCTCGTAACTGGCTACCAAGATGCCACTTGGAGCAAAGACTTCCACATGGACTTTCTCACCAGCTGCGATGTCCATAATGTCTGTCGAACCGGTATAACGGATATACAGGAAACCACTGTTAAACTTGTCGGTGTCCCAATAATAATGCTCAGGCAACTCTGGCAGTTCAAACTTTACGTCACCTATTGTAGCCTTCGGGAAGTTAAACACCATAAAAGAGTCAGCCTTGGCCTCGTCGTTGCCGATACTGGCTATCGGATTATAGGTTGAATCGAGATAGACACAGACCGTAGCACCATCCTTGAAGGTAATTGAGCCGTTTGACTCATCACCCCAAAGATGGGTACAGCCAGGCGCCGATTCAGAAGTAGCGCACTTCTGCACTCCGACATAGAGCCGACCCGTTGCACCAAAGGTAAGCGGCTTGGCCCCGAAATACCAATAACCTGCAGAAGAGTTGCCATCTGAGCCTACACGCAGGATACCATTAATCGTGACAGAGCTATTGGTAAAGGGATGACTCTTGGATATTGATCTAATCACAGAACTCATACCCATCAACGAAGCACCGTCAGCCACTGTGAGGTCACCTGTGCCAAGCGTCTTGCCCTGTCCGAGAATCATCGTACCCTCCGAAATAGTCACCGTTCCACTGTTCTTCCATGTGCCTCCAACGGTCATCGCACAATCGCCCACCTTCTCAAAGTTCGACTTGTTCTTACCGCCAGCATCATAAATAACGCCATTGAAAGTAAAATCACCCAAGTCGGAAGAGCCGACTTTCCAGGTTACATTACCCGATACGCTGTTCTGGTTTCCGAAGTTCATCTCCTTATGACGCAGGGTACCAGAGCCAATGAGTTTACCGATAGGATAAGTCACCGAGGCGTTATCGCCGGATGCGGCAATACCGATATTGGTGCCTGTACCCGTGTTGAGCGTTGCATGGGGCATACCACTGTTCTTCAGAGGCATAAGAATAGAGGTATTGTTGTAAACAATCGTACCCTTAAAGTTCGTCCAGTTACCCGTAAGCGAGACGCGGTTCACGGTGTTCGTAGGATTGATGGTCAGCTGTCCCGTACCTGTCAGAGCACCAGAATAGCCCACATAGTTGTTTTTCGTCAACGTCAGCGTAGCCTTGGCATCTTCAGCCACCTCAATTGGGGAGGGAATAAAACCATCACCCGAGATGGTGACCGTCCCCTGCAATTCTACTGGCTTAGTATTGTTGTTACCACTATAGTCCATACTTCCTCCCTTGATGATGGTACGAGCCACATTAAGATTGCCAGTCATGTTGAACGAGCCAGAACCTGTCTTCACCAACGTGTCGCCAGCGATGAAGGCCTGCTGTGTGAATGAGGCATCGGTCTTGATGACACCCTTTCCTATCAATCGGATGGCAGAGCCATTAGTCACAGCCGCCGTGTTCTGTAGTACGGCACCATTCTCAATCGTAAATTTATTTGCCGAAGTATTAACACCGCCAAGGTTGCCATAAGCCTGTGTCGCACTGGAGAGTGAACTCACGATGGTCGTACCGCCCGTGAGATGGTTACCACCCGTATAGGTATTGGCATTTTTTATCGTAATGGAGCCCGTACCCTGATGATAGAATGTACCTGCGGCAATCTTTCCACCACCGTTAATGGTATAAGCCTTGGAACCCGTATAGTAGATATTGGCAGGTTTCACCTCTACCCCATCGGGAATCGTCACTGTCGTACTCTTGGCGTTATCGGTGAAATAGATATTATCTTCCTCGATGAATGTTTCTGAAGCACGGGTGGCATCATGGGTGACGAAATTCTCGGTTGTAGCCACATCCCACACATTTGACTGCGTGGCATCCCACTCGATGTCGGCAGCATCACGTGTACCCTCTATGTTCAGCACAAGACTGCCATCTTTCATAGCCAACGATGCCTTCACTTTAGCAATACCCTCTATCTTCAAATTGGCAATATCGCCTTCAACGGCAGTAACTGTACCGAGGTTATACTGACCTGCAGCAAGCTTGGTCTCTCCATTGGCAAAATGACAGTTGAACTCGATGACAGGCTGCATATACTCAGGACCGTACTTCCAGTCCTTGGTCTCAATAATCAGCCTGGCCGTATGGATCTGATCGGCCTTGGTGCCATCGCTATAGAGATCCATCTTCAGACGGGAACCGAAGCCCAACTTCAATGAGTCGGTAGCAGTGAGTGAACCGATGGCATCTGCGCCACCGATAGTCATAACAGCACCATAGTCAGCTGTCAGCGATTTCACTTTGATGGCCTTAGCCAGGGTATTAAGATTGGTCAGGCGGTTGAGCCACAGCGGTGAATTGGCGACAGAACCATTCAAATTGAGGGTACCAGCCCATACATCGGTATTTCCGCTGTATGTCATATCCTTTTCTGGATAAGACAAGATGCCGTCCCCCTGCTTTACCACACGGGTTGAGCCAGCAAATCCGCCCCCCTGAAGGGTATGGGTATAATAGTCATATTTGATGGTATAGGAAGCTGCCGTCGCCTCAGACGGTGCAGAACCCTGAACCCATGACGGGGCATTGTCTATATATAAATAAGGTGAGGCACCATCGGCAATATTGATGGTCATATCGTTGGTCTCACAAGTAATGACCTCCTCATCATTATTGGAGATCGTGCCGCCGTTGGCAATCTCTGTACGTCCCTCCATGGTGAGTGCTGGCGGAGCAGCGGTGATAGCCTCCAGCTCGCCTAAGAAATAAGAGGTATGAGGCGGTTGGTTGTAGCCACACATCTGCCAAACCATGGCATTACGATACTGGTGGTCGTACCAGAGTGAGTAGTTACGCCACGGTGTCTCGATGGCGGTGGTATAGATACGGATTCTGTTGTTAGCAGTACGCATGATGACCTCCTCACGCCAGTCACCGAGGATATCGCCCTGATAGCAGGGGGTACCCTTGGTATCATTGTTGGTCAATGAGCCCGTCAGTGTAGCAATCAGACCTTTGCCATATTTGAAGATACCGCCAGCCGTATTCTTGCCGTTGGTATAGTCGAACGTCTCCTCACACAGGTCGCCATCCCAGTAGATACGCATATCCTGAGTAACACCCGATTCCTTAATTCCACTGACAGTTCCTGAGGTCACAAGACTGATGGGACCAATATCTGTCGGCGTACCCATTGCTCCGGGGAAATCGTTGCTGAAATTGCCAGCCATACAGCGGCCTACGTCTTTTCCAGCCATATAGCGGTAATAGAGCTTCGAAGTAGTGGCATCACGGTAGTTCGTGCCGGGATTGCTCTCCATACATGAGAAAACCTCCTGTCCGTGAGCATAGGGGTTCAGGTCGCTGATGTGCTGGGCGTCGCCATGACCTAAGCCTGTCGTCGAGAGGCCCTTGCCGTTGTCATCGATGACCATGCTGCCCCATAAGATCTCATCGCGGCCATCCCAATCCACATCGGCAATGGCGTAGTTGTGATACCCCTGACCATACCAGGGAGAGCCGGCTTGGTTGTTGGTCCAGCGCCAACGCTCCGTCAGCTGGTGGGTAGCCGGATCAACATCGTATGCCACGAACTTGTGGCGGGTGTAGATGCCACGTCCGAGGAAGATGCTCGGTTTGCGACCGTCAAGGTAAGGCGCACCGAAGAAATATTTCGAAGAACGGTGACCATAACCATCGCCCCAAGCTGCATTCAGGTCTGTCTCGCCCTTCTCTAGACGCTTCAGCGGATAATCCATCGTGACGTAAGGCACACCAGTAGTACCATTCATGTAGACGAGGTATTCTGCGCCCTCATGCATAAACCAGCTGCTACCGCCACCTGTGGCAGCACGGTAGTTGACAGAGGCATCGCCAATAACGTAGGTCTTACCGTCGGCGGCATGAATGGTCGTGCCATCAGCCGCACGCATAATGGCCTCGGCTTTGCCGTCGAGGTCCCAGTCGTAGGCCACGATATTCTGTTCATTGTTTTGGAAGTCGCCCATGTTCGGGCCGCAGTTCACCCACCAAAGTACTGTGCCGTCGAGTTTCAGGCACTCAAAGATGCTGTATTCACCGTTATATCCTTCACGGGGGAAACTCGCATTGATTTCGCTTTGGTTGTCATACTTCAAAAGAATTTCCACTTCACCGTCGCCATCGACGTCTGCACAGCAGGCATCGTTGGGCACAAGGGTAGAGGTGATGGATTTGTCATGCTTGGGTGTAATCTCCAAATAGCTATTACTCCAAGGGGTGGCAGCGGCACTCTTGGGCTGCTTCACACCGCGCTTCACGGCCTCTACAGAATAACTGTCAGAGGTAGCGCCAGCTACATCGGTGTAGTTGGAGGTGGTCAGGTTCTCTGCAATCAGCGAACCATTGCGATATAGGTTGTAAGTGACATCATAGTATTCATCGGATTGGATGCGCCAGCTGACGAAGACACCACCTGTGGTCTTCACCGCCACCATGCCACGATCCAGTTTGTCGATCACGCGCTGTGCGTTAGCATCCGAAGCTACCGACAGCAATACAGTTAGAAATAGTATAAGTAGTTTGTTCATAAAATCTATAAAAAACCACAGATTTCACAGATTAAACAGATTATCCGTGAAATCTGTGGTCGTTATTAGTATATAATCAATTACTTCATTTGAACGCCGAGGGCGTTGAAGATACCGGCTTCGGTCTCAATGAGAACCTGACCGTTCTTAACAACTTTACGGACAGCTTTCTGAGTATTCGACTTCACCTCAACGATGCCGTCAGGATCCTCAGTAGCAGCGTAGATCATGATGACATCGACACCCTGATTATCACCACCGCCAGCCTTCAGCGTAATGTCGGTAGCCTCGGTAATGGTCAGCAGATCTGACTCTCTCTCATCAAAATTGGTTGCAGTAGCTGAAATGTAAATCTCATTCTCTTCGCCTTCACCCTTGGTCAACGTGCAGATATAGCTGGGTTCCTTGTTTGCATCAAAGAGCACGGCACGGATCTTATAGGTACCGGGTTGCAGCGTCACAAGCTTCAGATCTTCTGTTACATAACCAGCCTTAGCCATCGACGAACGGACAGCAGCATTACCGCTGGTACACTCAACAGCACCCTGAAGGTCCTCACCCTCAGAGAGGAATACCACACCCTCAAACTCAGTCTTCTTATAATTAACGACAAAAGTAGTATCGCCTTCGCCATTCTTCAGGTCGAATGTCTCGACAAACTCGGATCCCTTTGTGCCATGTGTATAAGCTTTGGCATCGGTATCAAGAAGCCAATAAGGATAAGTCACCTTCACCGTTGAACCTGTGACACCTTCAGTCTTGCCGACAAGTTCCTTCAGCACCGTCGTATTGTCCTCATCCACATAAGCAGCGACAATATTGTAATTACGCGGTAATTTCTCCTGAGCCTCAGAAATCTCAATAGTCTTTACATAGCAGTTGCTAAAGCGGAACGTGATGTCACCAGCAGTCTGCACCTCAAACTTGAAATTGGCGTAAGCCGAACCTAACTGCACTGAGTCCTGAAGTTCTGTAGAAGATACGATACCCTCAGGCGCAATAGCTGCGCCGTTCATAGCCTGGATGCAAGTGCGTTTGCTATCGCTGGCTTTAGTGGCACGATTGGCATTGAAAGTAATCACATCACCCTCCTGACAGTCGGGAATCACCATAAACTGGTCATTGCCATTAAAGACAATAGCATCGGCCCAACCACCGCCATGACCACTGACATAGAATGCACTCGAACCAAACTTGAACAGCAGATCCTCAGATGCGGGCAGTGCTGTGCCGTCGGGGAGCATAATCTCCTCGTAGTTGCGGGCAGGAACGTAGTAGCGTGCATTACCGCTCTTCGTGATATCAACGTATCTTGATACATCGCCATCAGCATTATCTGCTGCATCAGCAGCGATCTGCTCTAATGAAGCATCGTCAATCTTAAACGACCAGCTCATCTTGCGCTCGGCACCGCGGGTCTTGAAGTTGAGTGAATAACCCTCAGCAGGAGCCAACTCAGTACCGCCTACCTTCACAGAGGTGATTCTCAGCGTATAGTCTGTAGCGGGTTGCAATTCAAACTCTGCAAGATCCAGCGTCACACCAGCGGCAAATGTACCTTCAATTTCATCGAAATCAATTTCGTTGAAAGCGCCAGCTATCATGAAACTCGTAGCGGTAGGATCGGCAATACCCGTGACATTAGGGAACGTCACCGTAATTTTACCTGTTGTGGGATTGATCTTCTGTCCCTCTTTAAGGCTGAAGTTGATGTCGCCCAAGACCACCTGAGCCATAGAGTTAAAGCAAAAAAAGAAAGCCAGAAAGGCAAGCGTAGATAATTTTTTCATAAGCAATTGTTTTTTGTTTAAAAGCCCTCACGCTTTTTGAGCGCGAGGGCTTATATAATATTATTGGGATTTTGTCCCCTAGTTATTACTCGGCAGCAGGCTTAGACACCGTGATATCGTCGAGCGTAATCAAATTAGAAGCAACGGGATTCTTAACAACCAGTGATGAACCTGCAGGAATCGAAACACCCTCAATAACGCTTGTACCAGTTACTGCTCCACCCCATGACGGAATCGTCAGGCCGTCGAACCATGTAATATTGCCTTCAGCATCGCGAAGACCAAGTTCATAAGGTACGTCAGCTGCATCACCAGCATCATTACGTCCGTAGATGGTTACGGTATAGGTACCTGCTACTGTAATAGGCTCCGTCCAAACATATGAGTCAGCATCAAGACGAATACCACGACCACCATCTAAGCGCTCCCATAGACCATTTGTGAAGTTATACCAGTTATTAACGGTTCCTACAAGCTGACCGAGACCAGTACCATCACCGGCATCTACTGTAGGCAGAGCCAGATCCTCGAAGTTTGCGAAATAAACGATGCTCTCATCCACCTCATAGTTCTGAATACCGGTGTAGAGGATTCTACCGTTACTAACAGTAGGAGTAATAGTACCGGGGAAGGTAAACTGAGTACCATTCCATGTCGTAGCAGGAGTGGTATAGTAAACACCGTCCTTACCATAGCAACGAGCTGGATGGATGGTGAGGTTGTCACCCTCGAAGAACCAGTATTTCTGAGTATCAAAGAATCTATTCAATTGGATACCACCAGCCATACAATTCAGCACAGCATAGCAAATCTCAGCCTGACGGAACACAACTTTAATCACTGTACCCTTCTGGGCAATCGGATTGAACTGAGTATTGTCATAAGCGTAGAGATACTTCTTGGAATTGTCAGCAGTATAAATCGCAGCCTTGTCTACTCCAGCCAGCTTTACGATAGAACCTACACGGCCACTAATTACCTTGGATTCCTTCAACTCGTTGCCCTCATAGTCAACGTACATAATCTTAACGTCATCAGCATACTTGATAGCAGGATCCTGTGCATTTGTAATACTCAAATTATCGATATAGCTGACATTATTGTTGACATAGCCAAAGCAGTCAATCTGAGTGCACTCATCTGCATCTTCCTGCCAATAGCCAACTCTACCAGGCGTGAATACGGCCTCTTCGCCTTCACCCTCGGTAATACCACTCTGAGCCACAATTTCTTCGCCATCGAAGATCTTCCACTCCACCTCACGAAGGATGGTATAAATATCAACTTCAACAGTAAGCCACTTGTTGCACCAGTCGGCAGCTGTGCCAAGAATATCATCGTTTACAAAGTAGTTCTTACCATCAGAAGTAGCACCTACAGCAAAGATGGCACCCTTCTTACCATAAGTGTATCTTGCAAAACCGGCATTAGCACCATTGGTACCGCGAACAACACCGTCGCCAATGGTCATACAACCACGACCACCACCGTTGAAATAATCAAACTTAACGGTAATCTTTGTAGGTTTCTGTACCTTGTCAGCAAAATTGTAGTAAGAAAAACCATAACCATTCTGGGTGTTACCCGCATTTTTCAGAGCCAACACCTTTGATTCCTTATCAGCGTTGTCCTGAATTTCGACTGACATACGGCTGGTAGCAGTAAATACTGCGTTTCCATCCTCAAAGTTAAACACTGTTTCTGCCTTGTCCCATGTATCCTCAGGATCCACAGGCAGTGGTTCAACGGGAAAGTCATTAGTTGAACAAGCTGTAAATGCAAGTCCACTGGTCAAGATGGCTGCGGCCATCCACAAAAGATTCTTTTTCATACTGTTTTTAAATAATTTATTAATAATGATTGAATAATAGGCTCATAAATCGGTGCAAATTTAGGTTAATTTTTCCAAATCGCCATGCTTTTTAATGAATAAAATCACAAATTTTAGTTTTTTTATCATTTCGACCAATCTTAATACCGGGTCTTTTTCATACCTTTGCACCCGGATAACAATAAAATAATGAACAAGACAAGACTTTACGCCACCATTTTCTTATCAGCAATGCTTCTTTGTAGCATGGCGCAGATTACGCCTATCAGTCAAATGGAGAAACTCGATCGTGGACTTGTGGCACTGCCTGCTAACAGTGGCAACGGCATTTTTGTCAGTTGGCGATTTCTCGGTACAGACGATAACAACACCCGTTTCGACCTCATACGCAACGGTACGACCATCGCCACCGACTTAGAGGTAAGCAATTTCAAAGATGATAGTGGCAATAGCAGTTCTGAATATCAGGTTATTACCAAGGTCAACGGTGAGACCATCAGCACCTCAGCCCCCGTTAAGGCTTGGGGGGAAATTTATAAGAAACTGAAACTCGACCGGCCTGCCACGGGTGCACAGGGTGGTACTTATTCCCCCAACGACTGTTCAGTAGGCGATGTTGACGGAGATGGTGAATATGAGATCTTTGTGAAATGGGATCCAAGCAATTCTCAGGATAATTCCAATGGTGGAAAGACCGATAATGTTTATCTGGATTGCTATAAACTCGACGGCACCAAACTCTGGCGCATTGACCTGGGCGTGAACATACGTGCTGGCGCCCACTACACCCAATTCCAAGTCTACGATTATGACGGTGACGGCAAGGCCGAGTTGATGTGCAAGACAGCCCCGGGCTCCAAAGACGGAAAAGGGAATTATGTGAACCAGGCTGCTACCGATGATAAGATCAAGGCTGCCAACAACGCCAAAGACTGGCGCAGCAGCGCCGGACGCATCAATGGCGGTCACGAATACCTGACAGTCTTCAATGGCGAGACAGGCGAAGCGATCCACACCATCGCCTACTACCCCACCCGCAACGCTAAAGCAGAACTGAGTGAAGCTGCAGGCACCTACAATTGGGACGACCGCGACGGCAAGAACGACAAGGGCGACTACGGCAACCGCGGAGAACGCTACCTCGCCGCCACCGCCTACCTCGACGGGCCTGACCACAACCCCAGCGGTATCTTCTGCCGTGGCTATTATACCTACGCTCACATTTGGGCGGTCGATTTCGACGGACAACAGTTGAAGACCCGCTGGCTCCATAGCTCAGACGCAAGGACCACTTATAAGTTGAGGGATGCCGACGGCAATTCGAGAACATACAAAGGCAACACGTGTTTCTCAGGCTTGAAACGCTATACAATGTATGCCAATGGCAATCACAATATGTCCATCGCTGATGTCGATGGCGATGGAAAGGATGAGATCATCTGGGGTTCCGCAGCCCTCGACGACGATGGCAAAATGCTTTATAGTGTTGGCTTCGGCCATGGCGACGCCATTCACTTGGCAGACCTCGACCCCGATCGTCCAGGACTGGAACTCTTCGATGTGCATGAGGAGAAAGGCGACTATGCCTGGGATATCCACGATGCTGCTACAGGCGAGATCATATGGAAAGGGGGACCCAAGGGTGCCGATAACGGTCGTGGACTGGCAGCCGACATCGTTGCCAGCAACCGAGGCTATGAATTCTGGTCATCCTACGGTGGTGCGGAAAACGCTACCGACAGAAACCAAAACCCCTTCAGTGCTCAGACCGCCGCGCAGGTCATCAGTAAGAAAGGCTCGATGAACTTCCGCATCTACTGGGATGGTGACCTGCAGGATGAACTCTTCGACGGCACCAACATCAGCAATTGGGACGGCAGCAGCTTCGTCACCACAGCTTTAGGGAACTACAATGCCTCCAGCAGCTGCAATGGTACTAAGGCAACCCCCAACCTCCTGGCCGATCTTTTCGGCGACTGGCGCGAAGAAGTCATCCTATGGTCGGCAAACGACAACGCCACACTGAACATCTTCACCACAAACATTCCGACCACCTATAGGGTACCCACCCTGATGCACGACCATACCTACCGCATGGGCATCTGCTGGCAGAATACCGCCTACAACCAGCCGCCACACCTGGGCTACTATCTGCCCGACTATATTGACGGTAAGTTGACAGGTATTGAAAGCATCAAGACCAACACCCAAACAGAGGAGTCTGTCATCTACGACCTGTCTGGCCGCCGTCTGCCCACGTCCGACCTCAATATTCTGCCGAAGGGCATATACATCATTAAACAAGGAACCATAATCATCAAATTCAACAAACAATGAAGAAATTAGTTTTATTATCAACTATGCTATTAATGGCCGCTTTCAAGGGTGCCGCCCAGGAAGTGACACCACAACTGACGGTCTTCCCCGATTTCCGTCCTGCCACTGCGTATCTGGCTGATGGTAAAAAACTGGACATTCCGATGGCCAACATCTTCCTGAAAAACAGTTCGCTGCTCTATATCAGCGGGGAGGTCACCAAAGAAGCCAGCACCAAGAACCTACTGCGTGTTGATTTCAAGGACCGTACCTATTTCCGCATCGATTCGGTATTGGCTTATCAGGTGGACACCGTGGGAAAGAATGCACTCTTCTGCGCCAAAGTACTCGACCTCAAGGCATACAGGCAACTGATTGCGAATAATTCGAACATCACAAATCTCGACATCAACGATCTCGCCTCGATGAATATGTTCCAATACACTACCATCGACATCAACGATGTGAAGGACATTCATTTCCCCGTGATTCCCCTCTATTATTACCGGCTCAACAATCAGTATGTCCTCGTTCATGAGCGCAACCTCAAACGGGCTCTCAACAAGGAGGAACGCCGTCGGATGGAATCGGTGATGAACCTGCCTAACTTCAGTTGGACTGACGAGAAGTTCCTCCTTAAGATTCTGGAAGTCATTCAATAATAACAACTAAAACTATTTTTGCCTTATGAAAAAGAAACTATTTATGACGCTGATGCTTGGCTTAGCCATGAGCACAAGCACGTTTGCACAAACCGAGCCAACCGTCCTCGAAGAAGGTGGGACAGGCCCTTACAAAGCAGTGATGTACGAAGTAGAAGGTTTCAAGGAGCACACCATTTTCGCTCCAAAAGACCTGTCGGTATTCAATGCCAAGAAAGCCCTGCCAGTACTGGTGTGGGGTAATGGCGGCTGTGCCAATTCACCGCGCGGCCATGAGAAGTTCCTCAACGACATTGCCTCCTACGGCTATCTCGTACTCGCTACAGGCCTCATGCCCAAGCAGGATGCACCCCGTGGCATGGGCGGCATGGGACGTGGCAATCAGTCGCGCTCGGAACAGCAGGTAGAGTCGATGGACTGGGCCTTCGCACAGAATGCCGACAAGAACAGCCCGTTCTATCAGAAGATTGACACCAAGAACATCTGCATCTCGGGCATGTCATGCGGCGGTCTGCAGGCACTCTTCAATTGCTTCGATCCGCGTGTCACCTCTATCATGATCTGCAATAGCGGTCTGTTCGAACAGCCTGAGGGCGACGAAGGTGGCGCCAATGCCCGTCGGATGCCCGGTATGCCTAGCGTTCCCAAGGCTAAGCTGAAGGAGATCCACTGTCCGATCATCTACATCCTGGGCGGTGAGAGCGACATCGCCTATGCCAACGGTATGGACGATTTCAAGCGCATCGACCATGTACCTGCCATTGCCGTCAACCTGCCTGTAGGTCACGGAGGCACCTACAATCAGCCCAATGGCGGTGAGTTCGCCATCGTGGCCCGTGCTTGGCTCGATTGGCAACTGAAGGGCGACAAGGAAGCCTCAAAAATGTTTACTGGCGATAGCCCGGCCATCTTGCAGCGCAAGGACTGGACCCTTGAAAAGAACGCCAAAGTAAAATAAATGCGTTAAATATTATAATAGCAGAACTACGGCATCATCATCTGAGTCTGGATGGTGATGCCGCTTGTTTTCAGACCGTCACTCTGACAATTCAGAACAAGCGTAGCAGGCACTTCTGAACTCTGGATGATGATTTGAGCCAGACCATTGAAAGCCGGGATGCTGAACAGATGGCAATCCGTTTCTTTCGGATGGTCGGCCCCAAGATACATCGGATCACCATTGCCGGTACCAAGGATTCGTCCTTTACCTTCGAGCGTGAAGTGAAGCATCGGACAAGCATCGGGCACGATACGACCCTTCTGATCCTGCACTTCAACAGTAATCACAGCGAGGTCGTGCCCATCGGCAGAAATCTCCTGACGGTCTGCCTTCAGTACCGTCTTATAGGCAGGTTGGGTGGTCTCAAGGGTCTCAGTCATCACGCGCTTGCCGTTCTTATAACCATAAGCCACCACACGACCAGGCTGATAGGTAACCTTCCACTTCAAATGTCCGTTCTTAGGCATTGGCTGACGACCAGACTTCTTACCATTGACAATGAGTTCCACCTCATCGCAATTACTGTAGACCCACAGTTCTATCTCCTCGCCCTCATGGCCTTGTAGGTTCCAATGCGGGAAGATATGCAACACAGGTTCATCGGTCCACCACGACTTCAGATAGTACGCTTCATCCTTGGGAAATCCGCAGTAGTCGAAGATACCGAATTCAGAATCGTGGGCAGGAAAACTGAGCGGATTGGGTTCACCCCGATAGTCGAAGCCCGTCCAGTAGAAGAGTCCTGCAGCCCACTCACGCTCGTCATAGAATTTCCAACCCCGTTCGATGATATTCTCATAGTTCTGCTCATTTGTACGGTTCAGACTGACCATACGTCCAGGATAATCCTTTTGATTAAAATACCAACCACGCGTGCCGCAGCCCGACGTCTCCTCAGTACCCACAATCTTCCACGAGGGATTGGCCGCTTTACGGTTGTCGACATCGTTCTGTACGATATAGTTAAAACCAACCACATCGAGACCTTTGATGAGTTCTGTGCCGCCTGCATTCGCCACAGTACTGGGACGTGTCGGGTCGAACAATCGGGTATATTCACGCATGGCCTCAGCCACACGAGTACCTTGAATCGTGTTCTCCAGTCCCCACTCCTCGTTACCGTCACTCCAAAGGATAATCGATGGATGATTCCGGTCACGTTTGATCATACGTTCTAACAGACGCAGGTGTTCTTCGTTGATGCCCATCAGTCGGTTCTCGTTGATGACCAGGATGCCCTCACGGTCGCACACGTCGAGCAAAGCAGGCGTTATGGGATTATGCGAAGCCCGATAAGCGTTACAACCAATCGTCTTCAATTGTTTGATGCGCCAAGCCTGCAGGGCATCAGGGATAGCAGCACCCACGCCAGCATGGTCCTGATGCAGGTTGACACCCTTCAGTTTCAGCGGCTTTCCGTTCAGCAGGAAGCCTTTCTCTGCATCGAAGGCAATGTCGCGGATACCGATAGTGGTCGTATAGACATCGGTCACCTTATCATCCACTTTCACAATGTGCTCTACCTTATAAAGATAAGGATCGTCGGGACTCCACAGACGGGGGCTGTCGACACTTAATGTATGTAGACTCTCACGTGTATCCTTGGCACTCACAACGTCAGGACGACCATTGTCATATAACAGTTCACGCCCCTCGGCATCGAGCAACCGGATATCCACCTCATAACGCTGTTCCTGCAATCCGCTATTAGTCACCTCCGTCCTGACCAAGAGAATGGCATCACCTGGTTTTTTCTTCAGGTCAGATTGGACAAATGTGCCGAAGGGAGCCACGCTGACCTCAGCCGATTTCTCGAGCCACACATCGCGATAGATACCGGCCCCCTCATAGAACCAGCCCTCCTCAAGCGAAGCATCAGCCCGCACACAGATCAGATTCTCTCCACCGTAATTAACATAAGGTGTGATATCGTATAGTTGTGTGACATACCCACTTGGTTCTGTGCCCATATAAAAGCCATTGAACCACAACTGTGCATTTCGGAAAATACCGTCGAAGCGCAGTATAAGACGCTTGCCCAGATCATCCTCACCTATCTTAAATACTTTGCGATACCACCCTACACTCGTCTCTGGATATTTCCAGCCCACGGTCTTATAGCCGTGCGAGTGGCTCGCCTCCGGGGCATAAGGTAAGATCGTCACCCAGTCGTGTGGAATCTGAATCTCTTGCCAAATGCTATCATTATATTTCTGCGCATACGGTCCTTCATTATGAATCGAACTGGCCTTCGTCAGATAATTAAAATACTCCGTACCGCAACCAAAATCCTTCTGTGGATCGGTAGCATGTCCAAATGCAAACTTCCAACCTTTGTCCAACCGGATGGTTTCACGTACAGCCCCTTTCGTTGTTTCCTGCGCTCCACAGAGCTGTCCGGAAAACAGCAGAGACAAGATTAGTAATAAAGTCGTTCGTTTCATGCTGCAAAGATAGATGATTCCGATTATATCCGACTGCACTTTTTGACATTCCGACCCTATTTTATGGCAATTAAAAAAACATCCATAAAAAAAGAGAGAGTATTTCTTGCAATATTGAGCAATAATTCGTATATTTGCACACAAGAAACTAATAACAATAACGACATGAAAAGAATCCACTTATCCGCATGGATGCTCATCGCAGCATCGATTCTCGCCCTAACAGCATGTACGAGCGGAAAACCGTCGGAAGAAGGTCATAAAAGGGCCATCCGACAAATCCAAAATGCCCATGAGGAGAGAAACTACCAAGAGCTGCTGCAACTGGCAGACAGTCTGTACAACATCGGTGAACTGAGCGAGCCCGAGGCCTACTACTGGCAAGGATATGCCTGCGACCGTACCAATCAGTTGCGCATGGCCGAGTTCTATTGGAAAACGGCCGTTGCCCAGACCAGCAACTCCACAACCCCCGAGGATCTGGCCATTTACGCCAAATCGGCCAGTCATCTGGCCAACGTGTTAGGGTCCCGTGGCGAATATAGTGCTGTGCTGGATATGGGAGAACCGGTGGTCAAGCGATTAGAGGAACTGAAATGCGACACCATGAGCGACTATACCAACCTGCTGCTCATCATGGGCTTGTGCCAGACGCGCTTCGGTCTGTCGGCAGATGCTGCCAATGAGAGTTATGAGCGGGCCTATCAGACGCACATGAAGAATATTGAGGAACACCGTTCCGACGAGGCCTACAAGAATGCCATTGCCGGTGTGGTAAACATCGCCTTCAACTGCAACGAGACCCAGTCTTACCGCCAAGCCATCATCTGGATAGACCGTTATGCCGAACTCATCCGTCAGTATGAGCAGCGCAATGGTATCGACCCTGCTTACATCGACCGTCAGTGGGCCCGCTACGATATCTACCGCGCCATTGCACTCGACGGATTAGAAAAAAAGGATGAGGCAGCAAAGGTCTACGAGCACTATCTGACCACCCAATACAGTCAGACTCCAGAAGGCCGCATCGCCGCTATCGACTACCTGGCAGTCGCCGGACGCTGGGCAGAGGCGGCTGACAATTACGAGAGTCTTGACGCCTTGCTTGGTCACAAGAATTACACCATTGAAGATTTCCAGAAGATGGTACTGCCGAAATTCAAAGCCAACATTCAGGCCGGCCGAAGCGACACAGCGATGGCTGTCGCCCTCGACATCAGCCATTCACTCGACTCTGCCATCACCCAGGCCCGACGTCAGGATGCTGAGGAACTGTCGACCATTCGTCTGAAGGCGACCCAGAAGGCCGATGAGGAAGCAAACCGCACCCATCTACGGACCCTCAACCTACTGATAGCCATCGGCATTATCTTTGTAGGTTTCTCGCTCTTCACACTCTATCGCCGCCACAAGACCCATGGTCTGGTCAGGAAATATAAGAATCTGAAGGAGGCCTACAGCGAAATGGAGACTCTCAAGACGATACACAACCAGGGACTTCTGGAACAGAATATCGCCCGCAACATCCAGTTGGCGATGGCTCCAGACGCCCTACCCCAGCAAGACGATATCCGTCTGTTTGCCACCTTGAAGCCTGCCGACGAGACCGACTGCGACCTCTACGACTATCTCGTACGTGACAACAAGCTCTTCTTCTGCATTGGGGATGCGAAGGGCAAGGGCATCAACGCTTCAACAGCGATGGCCATCACCCGGACAGAATTCCGCAGTCTATCTGTCGACACGACCGATCCGGCTCAGATTGTGGAAGCCATCAATAAGACGCTGACCAGCCGCCAGAACCCCGACATGGCCGTCACACTCTTCATAGGTATCCTCGATCTCGCCACCGGTCGTCTGTGCTATACCAATGCCGAGCAGACAGCCCCCATGCTCGTAGGCTCCGGCATCGGACTGCTACCCGTCGACCAGAATTCAGCTGTCGGAACCCATACCGACTATCTATACAAAACCCAGGAAACACGTATCGACCCAGGCACGCTGATTTTCCTCTATACACAAGATCTGTTGGAGGTGAAGAATGCCGCCAACGATGCCTACGGCCAGCGTCGTATGATGGGCGAAAGTCTGCAGGCTACAAAGGTGCTGAACGAGAAACTGTCGGCCGAAACGTTCGCCAACTGGATGAAGGAGTCCATCAGGCGCTTTGTGGGCGAGGGAGCCGAAGAGCAGCAGTTGACCATGCTCACCTTGCAATACAAGGAACGCAAGCCGGGTGCACCCTATCAGCGCAGCATCTCCATCTCTAATGACCCGAAGGATGAACCCTATATCGCCTACTTTGCCACGGAAGTCTGCACGGCCGTCGGTCTGAAACCGAAAACCAGTGCCCCTATCACTGAGGAAATGGGAAGTGTGGTGAAACGCCTGATGAAGGAAGCCTTTCCCGATGGCACTAAGGGAGACATACATATCGAGGCGCAGGCCGATGATACCACCCTGAAGTTCGTCATCTCAGCAGCCGATAAATTATTGACATTAACAAAAGACATATCAAAACAATGAGAAAAACGATTTTGAGCCTTCTCACCCTAATAGTTGTCAGCACTGCTTCTGCCAAAGGCGAGGCGGCAACCGACGTAATCAGCACCCTGCGTAAGGTGAACGACTACTTCATGATGAAATATGCCGACCCCACGCTACCCACCAACGTCAACCGCGTACGCCCCTCGTCGCTGTGGACGCGTGCCGTCTATTACGAAGGTCTGATGGCCCTCTACGAGATAGACAACGATCAGCGCTACATCGACTATACCGACCGTTGGGGCAATTTCCACAAATGGACTCCCCGCAACGGCGTGAAGACCAACGATGCCGACGACCAGTGCTGCGGGCAGACCTATCTGGAACGGTATATGCAGAGCGGTGGCGAAGAGAAGATTAAGCCGATACTCGAGAACCTCGACAATCAGATGCAGACACCCAATACACACAAGCCTGAGGCCGAAGGTTCGCTCTACGGCTGGTGGACGTGGATTGATGCCATCCAGATGGCTATGCCCGTCTACATGCAAGCCTATAAGATTACCGGTGAACGCAAATATGCCGATCATGCGATGAAGATGTACCTTTGGACACGTAACACCCTCGCGGGTGGACTCTTCAACGTGAAGGAAGGTCTCTGGTGGCGCGACAAAGACTATGTGGCACCCTATCAGACGCCTGACGGTAAGAACTGCTACTGGAGTCGCGGCAACGGTTGGGTATACGCCGCTCTCGTGCGTTGCATGAACCTGCTCTCGCCAAAGGATCAGTATTATAAGCAACTGAAGAAGGACTTCCTTCTGATGAGCGAGGCACTGAGGAAGTGCCAGCGTCAGGAGGACGGTCTGTGGAATCCCAGTCTTGTTTCGTATGCCGACTATGGCGGCAAGGAGATGACTGGCACCGCGCTGTTCCTCTACGGTATGGCTTGGGGCATCCAAAAGGGCTACCTCAAGGCCGATGTCTATCGTCCCGTCTGCGACCGTGCGTGGCAGGCTCTCGTGCGCGATTGTGTCCATCCCGACGGTTTCCTCGGCTGGGCGCAGGGCACTGGCAAGGACCCCTCAGCCGGCCAGCCCCTCTCCTATACCAAAGTACCCGATTTCGAGGACTACGGCACTGGCTGCTTCCTTTTGGGAGGCGTCGAATATTATAAGCTTGTGAAATGATGAGAAGAGTCCTGTTTTTCATAGCTTGTACGTTTGCACTGGGGGTATCCGCACAGAATCATGTGCAGAACCTGAACTTTGGGTGGGAGTTTCGTTTGAATAATGAGGGCGAGTGGCGGAAGATTGACATTCCTCATGATTTTCAGATCGAACAGCCCTGGGTGGCACCTGCTGCCGATGAGAAAGCCGACAACACCGACGTCGCCGCCAACATCAAGAGCCGCCTCTCCAGTCGCGGTTTCAAGGAGATGGGCAAAGGCTACTACCGCTACCACCTCACCCCCGATGCCTCTTGGAAAGGCCGTCGCGTCCTGATTGACTTCGAGGGCATTATGTACACCGCCGATGTGCTGCTAAACGGCCAGCTCGCAGGTGGCACCAACTACGGCTATGTGGGTTTCGAGATTGACCTCTCGGACCGTCTGAAATACGGTGAGGAGAATCTCATCGAGGTCATCGCCGATACCCGTGAGCCCGGCAACTCCCGTTGGTACACCGGTGGCGGACTCTTCCGTAATGTCAGCCTCATCGTCACCCCAAAGGACCTCTACTTCGAGCGACATCCACTCTATATCACCACTTGCGACAACCGCTATGTGAGCATCTCTGCCGAGTTCACCAACCGTACCAACAAAGCCACGCACATCGCGCTGCAGATACTCGACCCCGACGGACAGATAGCCTACTGCGATACCGTAGCCATCAAGCGTCATCGCGGCACCCGCCGTCAGGAGGCACGCATCGCCACCGACATCGCCATCAGCAATCCGAAGATCTGGGATCTCGATACACCTTATTTATATACCGCGAAGGCCCAACTATTACGTGACGACGGAACAGTGGCCGATGAGACCAGTGATACATTCGGCATCCGCACCATCGAGTTCGGTCCCAAATTCGGTCTGAAACTCAACGGCCGCAAGGTGCTGCTCAAGGGCTATGCCAACCACCACACCCTCGGTGCCCTCGGAGCAGCCGCCTACCCCAAGGCCATCGAAAAGCGCATCCTCTTGATGAAGCAGTTCGGTATGAACCATATCCGCACCTCTCACAACCCCTACAGCCGCGACTTCATCCGTCTCTGCGACAAGCACGGCATTCTCATCGTCGACGAGCTTTACGACAAGTGGACCCGTCAGCACACAGGCGGCAAGGTGCCCTTCGAACAGCTCTGGCAGTATGATATACCAGAATGGATCAAGCGCGACCGCAATTCTCCCTCCGTCATTCTCTGGAGTCTCGGCAATGAGCTGCAGCAGGACCCCAACCAGCCGTTCAACGACTTCGGCGTGACGATGTTCAAGTTGCAGAAGACGCTCCTCCAGCGTTACGACTCCACACGACTGGTGACTGTTGCCATGCACCCCCGTTACCGCAACTGGGACACTGACTCCCTACCCCACGACCTCGCCATCCAGACCGACATACAGGCCTATAATTACAGGTATATGTACTTCCCTGGCGATGGACGCCGCTTCCCCTGGATGACCTTCTACCAGAGCGAGGCCTCCATCTCCGCCATGGGGCAGAACTACTTCGAGATGGATCTCGACCGTGTGATCGGCCTTGCCTACTGGGGTGCCATCGACTACCTCGGCGAGAGTCAGGGCTGGCCCGCAAAGGGTTGGGCACAGGGAGTGTTTGACATCTCGCTCGAGCCCAAGCCCAAGGCCTATTACATGCGCTCATTCTTCAAACCTGACGAGCCGTTGGTACATATCGCCGTTATCGACTCCAAGAACGAGATCATGTGGAACGGCGTGCAAACGGGCAACGACGGTATGAGCGATCATTGGAACCGTCAGTCTGGCTCCAAACTCAACCTCATCACCTATACCAATGCCGACGAGGTGGAGTTGCTGCTCAACGGCAAGAGCCTCGGGCGCAAGCCTAACCCCACGAACGACCCCAAGCTGCGTAACCAGATCCGTTGGAACGACATCCCCTATGCCGACGGCCGTCTCGAAGCCGTTGCCTACGTCAAGAATTGTGTCGTGGCACGACACAAGACAGAAACCACTGGCAAAGCCGTTCGCCTCATCGCCACCCCCGAGGACAATAGCTGGCAGGCCGACGGCACCGACCTGATGCACATCCGCATCCAAGCCGTCGACAGCAAGGGCCGTCGCGTACCGATGGCACAGGATGAGCTCCACTTTGCCGTCGAGGGCGATGCCACCATCGTGGCCGTCAGCAACGGCAACCACAACTCCGACGAGCTGAACGTCACCGATCACCGCCGCCTCTGGAACGGTTCCGCACTGGTCATCCTCCGAGCCGGCAGGAGTCCTTCGAAAATCGTGCTCAAGACCTCCGCCGACGGTTTCAAGACCGTCGCTACCAAATTGGAGACGAAATGAAAACAGTCGTAACAATCTTAGCAGCAATCATCATGATGAATTCGTGCAACGGACAGACACGTACACCGGTGGTGCGACCTGCCACCCAGGCCAACCGATTCTACACGGGCGACCCGAAGGCGCTAAGCCACGAGGTCGACAGTTTCCTGGCGCTCCACAGAAAGAGCTCTCAGTTCGAGAACCTGGCTGCGGTGATTGTGCCGCATGCGGGCTATTACTATTCGGGCAACGTAGCGGCATCGGCCTATATGACCATTAACCCCAAGAAACCATACAAGCGGATCTTCCTGTTAGGGCCGAGTCACCACGAGTGGCTCGACGGAGCATCAGTAAATACCGAGGCTGACTACTATGCCACTCCGCTGGGCAACGTGAAAGTAGACCGCGAAACAGCGCTGAAACTATCAAACACATATGATGCAGCTCTGACGGATTCTGACCCTGTGTTTCTCTATTGTCCGGAGGCTCACGACCGCGAACACTGTCTCGAAGTCCAACTACCCTTCCTGCAGCAAAGGTTTGAAGACGTGCCCCCCATCGTACCCATCATCATCTCCACCAACGACTTCCGAAAACTGAAGCGGATGGCAGAATTGCTGAAGCCGTATTTCAATGATGAGAATCTCTTTGTTATCAGCAGCGACTTCTCGCACTATCCCACCTACAACGATGCCTGCGAGGCAGACAGCTGCACAGGCAAGGCCATCGAAAGCGGCAACGTGGAGGAATTCATAGCCGCCATAGAAAAGAACGCCCGCAGCGGAAAACCCAACTTAGCAACAAGTGCCTGCGGCCAGTTCGCCATCATCACCCTGATGCTGATGCTCGACAATCGTTATGAGGTGAAACACCTGATGTACCAGAACTCCGGTGACATCAGCGACGACCATTCCCGGGTGGTAGGCTATCATGCCTTTGCCTTCCTCCGCAAGCAGTCATCCGACTTCACCCTCACCTCTGAGGACAAACGACTCCTGAAGGAGATTGCTCTCACCAGCATCCGCGACTCTTTGGAGAACAAACCGGCAGCCCCCTCTTCCATCCCACATCTTCCTGTTTCCCTGCAAAGCAAATGCGGCGCATTTGTCTCGTTGCACAAGCACGGCCGCCTGCGGGGATGCATCGGCCACTTCGGTGAGGATGTCCCCCTGCACAAGATCGTGGCGTCGATGGCGCGTGCCGCCGCCTTCGAAGACCCGCGTTTTCCACCCGTCACACGTGACGAACTCGACGACCTCGACATCGAGATCTCCGTACTTACCCCCATGCGGCGCATCCAGAGCCTCGACGAGTTTGAGCTCCACCATCATGGCATTTATATCCGCAAAGGCTACCGCAGCGGCACCTACCTGCCACAGGTTGCCGACGAGGTCAACTGGACCAAGGAGGAGTTTGTCAGCCATTGCGCTCAGGACAAGGCCGGCCTCGGCTGGGACGGTTGGCGCGATGCCGAGCTCTACGTCTACGAAGCAATCGTGTTTTGATGGAGTGCAGGTATTATCAGCGTCTTGATGATGGGAAGGTCGAGTGCCAACTCTGTCCGCACCATTGCCACATCGCCAAAGGCAAGACTGGCATCTGCCGCAGCCGCAGAAATCAAAGTGGCGTGCTTATCAGCGAGGTCTATGCCAAACCCTGTGCCCTCGCCATCGACCCTATCGAGAAGAAGCCCCTCTACCATTTCCATCCCGGCACCACATGTCTCTCCCTCGCCTGTACGGGTTGCAATTTCCGCTGTCTGAACTGTCAGAACCACGATATCTCGCAGGCCGCACCTGCCGACACCGACCACTATAATCTCACCCCTGAGGCCGTTGTCGCCCTTTGTCAGAAGCACCATTGTCCTGGCATCGCCTACACCTACACCGAACCCCTCACCTATCTCGAATACATCACCGACTGCGCCCGTCTAGCCCATGAGGCAAGACTCTGGAACATCCTCGTCACCGCAGGCTACGTCTGTCAGAAGCCATTACTAGACCTGTTGCCCTACCTCGATGCCGCCAACATCGACCTGAAATCCTTCAGCGATGCCATCTACAACCGAGTCAGCGGCGGCCATTTGCAACCCGTGCTCGACACCATTCTCGCTATGCGCGATGCCGGTGTGTGGATAGAGCTTACCAACCTCGTCATTCCAGATATTAACGACGATATGGACATGATCCGCCAGATGTGCCGTTGGCTCACCAACCACCACCTTGCCGACGCCCCACTCCACTTCAGCCGCTTCTTCCCCCGCTACAAGCTCACCGACACGCCGCCTACCCCCCTCTCCACGCTCCGCGCTGCCCAGCGCATCGCCCAGGAGGAAGGTATCAGGCATGTATATCTGGGAAATGTTTATATTTAATCTTTGGGATTCTTGTTTGTGAATGTCTTGTTCCCCTTCTCGTCGAAGGTGACAGTGTAGACGTTGTCGAAAATTCCCTTTTCCATATTCTGCAGCATCTTTTCACCAGGAGCCTCGCCATGGATGCCGGGCGTATCTCCTATGTAAATACCAGGAATGAGCTTCCTGTCGGCATTGTAAAGACCGTATGAATGGATTACTTTATTGGTGTAATCAAACTTTTCTAAAGAAGCAAAACTTTCTTTATATTCATCTTTCACCGTGACTTTGCGGTAAAAGGTAAGCTTGACGGGAATCTTGGGGGCAGACTCCAAGCCGAACACGTTCTCAGAATTGACATCCTTATCTGTGAGTGGACCAAACGTTTGGGGTTGTTCTTCATTTACCTGATACACAATTTCGATATTGAGATATTTCAACATGTCCGCTGTGTTGTCGAATTTGAAGTTTACATACGCATAAACCGGAGTGGTGGCAGAAGTGTTGTCAGTCGTGTCGGGCTTGCTGTCATCGTCGTCGTCACCGCAAGCGGTGAACACTGTGGTTGTCATTGCGCAGCAAAGGACGGCCGCGAGCGTCATCATAATCTTTTTCATACTTTTGTTTGTTTAATTGTTAATAAATTGGGATTACTATCCGTTCTATAGCTGTATTCAGTTTTGGATTTCCCCTTCGCGCTCTACTTGGATTTTCGCTGCAAATCTAAATAAAATTTCTGAGATTATAAACCATTCGAGATGAAAATTTTCACAAATTACCAAAAAAAGTGAGAAATCAAGGACTAAAGCAGATAGCTTATGTATGAAGTATGATGCCTGATTAAAATATAAGCGGCAGACTCCATTACAAAATCTGCCGCTCTTTTAGTGTTTCCAACAGCGCCTGACAGCCTTCGAGGACGTCGCGCCAGGTGGCTTCGAAATTGCCGGTATACCAAGGGTCGGCCACTTCGCCAGGACGTGAGGTATAGTCCATCAACAAGCGGATCTTGCCATCGGGGTCGCCACCACTGATGCGGTTCATGTTGCGGATGTTCCATTCGTCCATGCCTATCAGCAGGTCGAAGCGATCATAGTCGCGGCTGGTCATCTGGCGGGCGCGTTTGCCCTTGCAGCCGATACCGTGCTCAGCCAGCTTCCGACGGGCGGGCGGATATACCTCGTTACCGATCTCCTCAGTCGAGGTAGCTGCCGACTCGATGTCGAACCCATCATCAAGCCCTGCCTTCCTGACAAGGTCCTTCATCACAAACTCCGCCATCGGACTGCGACAGATATTACCGTGACAGACGAAGAGTATCCGTTTCATCTTCAAGCCACAAGTATTACTGGATGATGGTCTTATGTCCGTCAATGATATACATGCCAGGCTTCAACTGATCGGCCTCCACACGCCGACCACTCAGATCATAAACCTGAGAAACAGGCATTTGCTGGCACTCGGTGACCTGGTGGATACCCGTCTCGAGGAAATCCTTCACCTGAATACTGGCCTGTGCCAGCACAAAATCAGAATTACGAGCAGCATCGGTGTAGAAGACAACGACATAATCACCCGTTTCTGCTATTTCAAACTCGAAGGTCTGCAGACTCACAGCAGAGAAAATATTACTGGTTTTGCCACCGATGTTAACGGTTGGTGTATATGTCTGAGAGGCCACTTCCTGACCATCGGGCTTCTCGATAGCAATAGTGACGGGGGTGAAATCAGGCTGATTCCAGTTGCACACCTTATACTTGACGGCATAATGCCCAGTGTGCAACGTCAGGCTTGAGCGGGCTGCCGGATCGCCAAATTTGGCCCAGGCATCCTTATCGTTGCCCGTGTTGTTCTGAATGAGCAGGCCGTATTCAAAGCCCTTCGTGGAACCAGTAAAGCGTAACAGACGGGGACCGCCGGTGTTGGGGAGGCCACCGCCCACACGCTTCATTGAGCCATTTGACACATACCAGTTCTGCGGCACAATGCCCTCCGTATTAAAACGTGCAGAGAGACCGTGTGCCCCTTGTATCGAAACATAATTGACCAAGCATGTGGTCTCGCCCGTCTTGCCCTTGTCATCGGTCACCTCCACGCGCAAGTTGTGTTTGCCGGCTACAGGGGCTGTTAGCGTAGCCTGGTATGGAGCCTCTGTCTTCGTGTCAATCAGCGTCGCACCGTCATAGAAATCAACCTTCACGATTTCACCATTGGTGGCTTTGGCGGTGGCTTCAAGGGTGATGTCGGGGAATATGACTTCTTCTTTCGGTGCCAGACAGAGATGTGTGGTTTCGCCAGTAGGCACGGTGATGCGCGCTGTGGGCTGATTGAGCGAGAAGCGCTTGCAGAAGTTCCAGATGAGGTGGCGGTTCAGGTCCATGGGGTAGTGGCCGCCGTTGTTATAGGAGTAGAGCCACACCTCGCCGCCGTTGGGCCCGCCCGTCCATTTCTCAAGGTCGCCGTTGTACCAGCTGCTGCTGATGGTCTTGTAGTTGGTGGTCTTGCTGTAGGCGGTGTGCTTGTCATGCTTGGCATAGTTTTCGATATAGGCATGAATGCCATATTGCTCGTAGTTGAACACATCGTCGGCGTAGGCGATGCACTCGAGCAAGTTGACGGGTTTCTTACAGTTGTTCCAAGGCTGTTCGGAGAACTGGATGCCGCTTGTAGGCGCAAAGGCAGCAATCTTATCCTGCATCTTGCTGATGCAATGGTGGATGAGCATAGAGCCCATCGAGAAGCCCGACCAATACACGCGATCCTTATCAATATCGAAACGGGAGGCCATCTCGTCGATGGTCTTGATGACGAAGTTCTGGTCCTTCGTACCACCAGTCTCCCACGTGGTGCCTTCGCTGCGCAGGTAGGTGATGACGAACTTGGCGGTGTCGATCATCTCATACATCTTGTCGGCGCCATATTGGTATTCGGGGTCTTGGTTCATACCGTGGGTGACGATGAAGAGGGGCGATTTGGCGGGAAAGGTGTTAGGGGTAAAGACCACCATACTGCGTTGCTTTCCGTTAACGTCGATTTTGATTTCCTGTTTCTTGTAGGCAGAGGTTTGCAACACGAGAAGCAGGATGAGGAACAGAGGTAGTAATGAACGTTTCATTTTGTTTTGTTTAAAGTATCTTATAAAAATCAGCAAGCTGCGTGGATTTGCGGCCTGCTGATGCTTTTGGTAGCGGGAGCCGGGATTGAACCGGCGACCTCATGATTATGAATCATGCGCTCTAACCAGCTGAGCTATCCCGCCATCATCTTTTGTTAAGCGGGTGCAAAGGTACTACTTTTTTGGAAACTACCAAAATTTTTCAGGAAAATATTTTGTGATTCGATATTTTTTCCGTAATTTTGTAGCGGTGATTAACAATAACCAACTCCTAAAGCGTATGGGAAAGCAGAAAATTGACATTGAATACCCCCTGACAACATCGTCGCCCAACATTATCTGGGAGCAAATCAGCAGTGCGCACGGCCTAGAGCGCTGGCTGGCAGACCATGTAACCGAAGAAGAAGGTGTATTCACCTTCACCTGGGGGGAGCCTTGGACGGAACAGGATGTGCGCCGGGCGCAACTGATAGAATATGTGAAACACGACCACATCCGCCTGCAATGGGAAGAGGAGGACGATGACACCTATTGGGAGATGCGTATCGAGAAGAGTCCACTGACAAACCATCTGAACCTGCTGATTACCGACTTTGCGGAGGACGATGATGCCGATGGTCTGAAGATTCTCTGGGAGAGCAATCTCGACAGGCTCCACCGCGCCAGCGGACTGTGATTCATGAAACTACGAATTTCGCGGATTACACTAATTATATGCACTGACAACCACAATTCTTTCTTATGAATTGAGGTGATTTAACTAATTATAATTCGTAAAATTCGTGTAATTCGTTGTTTTTTTATACCTTTGCACGCTGATTATGTTCCGAATCAAGAAATTAGACATATTCATCGTCAAGCAGTTCGGACTGCTATTTATAGGCACTTTCTTCATCTGCCAATTTGTGCTGATGATGCAGTTCTTATGGCGATACGTCGACGAACTCATCGGAAAAGGTCTGTCGCTTGAGATTATGGCGCAGTTCTTCTGGTACATGGGGCTGATGCTCATTCCGCAGGCCCTGCCGCTGGCTATTCTGCTATCTTCGCTCATCACATTCGGTAATCTGGGCGAAAGTTCGGAGCTGACAGCCATCAAGGCAGCGGGTGTCTCGCTGATGCAGGCCTTCCGGCCGCTGATCTTTATTGTCATCCTCATAGCGGGTGTTTCGTTCTATTTCCAGAACGTCGTGGCGCCGATGGCCAACCAATCATTCTACCGGCTACTATTAGGCGTGAAGCAGAAGAGTCCTGAGGTGGAAATCCCAGAGGGCATCTTCTACGATGGTATTCAGGGCAGCAACATCTATGTACAGAAGAAGGACCTGAAGACGGGCATGCTCTATGGTGTGATGATCTACCGGCAGTCGGGCAGTTACGAGGACCAGGCGATTATCCTGGCCGACTCGGGCATGATGCAGTCGACGGCTGAAAAAAAGCACCTCGTGCTGAACCTGTTTAGCGGCGAATGGTTTGAGAACATGCGTTCGCAGGACCTGGGCAACAGTGCCGCCGTGCCTTACCGTCGAGAGACATTCTCAACAAAACGCATCGTGCTCGACTTCGACGGCGACTTCAACCTAGCCGATCTGGCCGACATCTCCGGCGACGCCCGTGCCAAGAGTTTGGGCAAGATCCTGCATGACATGGACTCGATCAGGGAATTTAACGACAGCGTAGGCCATGCCTACTACCGCGAAGCCCAGCGCTATACCTACCGGCACCCCGAGCTCTCGAACAACGACTCGTTGAAGGTGCTCAGGGAAGTGAAGAGCGGGAAGGTGAACTTCGACTCGGTGTTTGCAAAGCTGAGCAACCGCCAAAAGCAAGAGGCGGTGACCGATGCCATGAACAGCATACGTATATCGATGACCGACATGGAATATAAAGGTGAATACACCCAATACCTGCACCGCAGGATGCGAACCCACCAGATTGAGGCCATCGGCAAGTTTACGCTAGCACTATCGTGTATCATCTTCTTCTTTATCGGTGCGCCACTGGGTGCCATCATCCGCAAAGGTGGTCTTGGTGTGCCCGTCATCGTATCGGTGCTGGTGTTCATCGTCTACTTCATCTTTGAGAACTCGGGCATGAAGATGGCACGTGACGACCAGTGGACGGTGTGGTTCGGCAAGCTCATCTCTACCGCCGTACTCACGCCGATAGCCGTGTTCTTCACCTATAAGGCCAACAACGACTCAGTGGTGTTCAACCTTGACCTCTATAAGAACCTGGCGATGAAGGCGCTGGGTCTGCGCTCGAAACGACACATCTTCCGCAAGGAGGTAATCATTGAAGATCCGAAGTATCAGGAGGATGCCGAGAAGCTGCTGAGCCTGAACCAAGACATCTACCGTTATACCCACGAGCACAAGCTGCTCCACTGGCCCAGTCCCATTATGGTATTCTTCCATGCTGGCGACGACCAGGAGATGGAAACCATCAGCGACCGGTTGGAGGAGGTGATTGATGACTTGGGCTACACGAAGGACAAGATCATCCTGTCGGAACTGAACAACTACCCCATACTGGCGACAACCGCCCACACGCGGCCCTTCCGGAAGAAGTGGCTCAACATCATCGCCGGACTGATAATCCCGCTGGGTATCTTCTTCTATATCCGCATGCTGCGCTTCAGGATGCGGCTCTATCGCGACCTCCGCACCATCCGACACACCAGCGACCACATTGTGGAGCGTATTAATAATATGTAAACATTACTTATATATGTATATGGACCCACTACGACTGAACAAGATAGAAGAGGCCATCGAGGACTTCAAGGAAGGCAAGTTTGTAATTGTGGTCGACGACGAGGACCGCGAGAACGAGGGCGACCTGATTATCGCCGCCGAGAAAATCACCGCCGAGAAAGTGAACTTCATGCTAAAATACGCACGAGGCGTGCTCTGCGCCCCCATCACCATCGAGCGCTGTAAGGAACTGGAACTGCCCCATCAGGTGGAAGACAACACCTCGGTGCTTGGCACCCCCTTTACTGTGACCGTAGACAAACTGGAAGGCTGTGCGACAGGCGTTTCGGCCCACGACCGTGCGGAGACCATCAAGGCGCTGGCCGACCCCGCCTCTACCCCGCAAACTTTCGGCCGACCTGGACACGTAAACCCCCTTTACGCCCAGGACAATGGTGTGCTGCGGCGCAGCGGACAT
Organism: Prevotella sp.; assembly: GCA_017556145.1. Lineage (GTDB taxonomy): Bacteria > Bacteroidota > Bacteroidia > Bacteroidales > Bacteroidaceae > Prevotella. Next base: position 53,972 of record JAFZCU010000229.1, read on the forward strand.
ACGGAAGCCGCCATTGACCTGTGCCGCATGGCCGGACTCTATCCCGCCGGTGCACTGATGGAGATTATGAACGAAGACGGCACAATGGCCCGTCTGCCACAATTATTGGAGATGGCGCAGGAGTGGGATATGAAGGTGATCAGCATCAAAGACATGATTGCCTACCGTCTGCGTACGGAGTCGCTCATTGAGGTGGGCGATGAGGTGGATATGCCCACCGACTACGGGCATTTCCGACTGATTCCCTTCCGTCAGAAGAGCAACGGTCAGGAGCATCTGGCACTCATCAAGGGCGAGTGGAAGGAAGACGAACCCGTGCTGGTACGTGTGCACTCGTCGTGTATGACGGGCGACATCCTCGGTTCGAAGCGCTGCGACTGCGGTGAGCAGCTGCACAAGGCCATGCAGGCCATCGAGAAAGAGGGCAAGGGCGTGGTGGTCTATATGCAGCAGGAGGGTCGCGGTATCGGCCTGATGAACAAGATTGCCGCCTATAAGCTGCAGGAGGAAGGACTTGACACCGTGGATGCCAATATCCACCTAGGGTTCAAGCCCGATGAGCGCGACTACGGCTGCGGTGCCCAGATGCTCAGGTATTTAGGTGTACACAAGATGCGTCTACTGACGAACAATCCCGTGAAGCGCGTGGGTCTTGAGGCCTATGGACTGGAGATTGTGGAGAACGTACCCATCGAGGTGACACCCAACCCCTATAACCTCCGCTATCTGGAGACAAAGAAAAACCGGATGGGGCACACGCTCCACTTGAAATAGTGAGATGATGAAAAGATTTATTCCGATAGCATTATGGCTAGTAGCACTGGCTGCGATTGCCATCGCCCTGCTAACCGTTGAATCCGATGTGCTGTGGAAGGTGCAGCAGTACAACCTCTTCCTCTCATCATCGCTATTTTTCAAGCAGCAGATGGTGGCGTCGGGAGGTCTGCTCTCGTATCTGGGCACCTTCTTTACCCAATTCTTCTATCATCCGTGGATAGGCGTTGTGCTGCTTTGCAGCTGGTGGCTTCTGCTCATGTGGTTCGTAAAGCGAACCTTCTGCATACCCGACAAATGGTGCGCCGTGACTTTGATACCAATCGCCCTTCTGTTGACAGCTAATATGGATCTGGGCTATTGGATCTATACCATGAAGCTGCCAGGCTATTTCTTCTCAGCCACAATAGGAACGACGGCTGCCGTTGCCCTGATGTGGGCATTCCGCGAGTTACCTGCCAATCTATGGGTGCGCATCGCATATCTCTTGCTCGTCGTGCCGGCCTGCTATCCCCTAATGGGCGTCTATGCGCTGGCAGCCACCCTGCTGATGGGAATCTGGACGTGGCGACTGTCTGACAACCGTCAGCAAAACATCATTCTCTCAGCAACTGCCCTGCTAGCCATTGTGGCGATTCCCCTGATATACTACCGTTTTGTGTATTACCAAACCAACATCATCGACATCTACCGCACGGCGCTGCCCGACTTCACGTTCATCGAGGAATACCCCAACTACCTGATTCCCTATTATCTGCTAGCCGTCTGTTTCCTGGCTTTCGTCATACTATACCGTCACCCCCAAACCGAGGTGGTGAGAAAGCCTATCTTGCACTGGACTGTACAGGCGGTGCTGCTGGCTGTGATAGTGGTCGGTGTCAAGTACTTCTGGTATAAGGACGACAACTTCCACCACGAGCTGAGGATGGAGCACTGCATCGAGAATGTCGACTGGGAAGGTGTGCTGGAAGAGGGTAAGAAGCAGCAAAACGAGCCTACGCGTGCCATTGTGATGATGCACAATCTGGCGCTGAGCCGTCTGGGAAGGCAGTGCGACGAGATGTACAACTTCAATAAAGGCTCCAACCGGATCAACACCAAGCTCCCCATCTATATGTTTAAGATAGCCGGACGACTGATCTATTATCAGTATGGTGTTATCAACGAAGTCCACCGTATGTGTATGGAGGATGGCGTGAACTGGGGTTGGAGCGTAGAAGTGTTGCAATATATGGCCCGTGCCGCCATACTGGGCAACGAGCCACAGGTGGCCAGGAAGTATCTGAACCTACTCAGACAAACCTGTTATTATGGTGACTGGGCAGACCACATGGAGGCATTGCTCAACACCAGAGACCTCCTGGAACGCGATTGTGAGACCGGTCCCATCACCCACATGATGCAATACCCCGACATTCAGAGCAAGGGCGACGGTTATGTGGAGAAAAACCTGATGGTCATGCTGTCAAAGACAGATTCCGAAGACCCCTTCTTCCAGGAGCAGGCCGTATTGGCAGCAATGTGGACCCGTAACAGCAGCGACTTCTGGCCTCGCTTCGACCAATACCTCGGTCTGAATCCCGGTAGGCCCATCCCCCGCATCATGCAGGAGGCGGCCTATTTCTTTGGCACGCTCGAGCAGCAGCCGTTCATCGACCAGTTGCCTATCGACCAAAGTGTCAAGGATAGTTTCGAGGCCTTCATGACCCCAATGGAAGAGTGTCAGGGAAAGCCTTCGGCGCAGTTGAGGAGCTGGCTATTCCAGAATTACGGGAACACCTATTATTTCGAATATTTCTTTTTAAGGAACATCACATATTATTGATATGAAGAATCTTATTGCCATCATCGCTGCTACGGCATTGCTCGTTGCCTGCGGAAACAAGATACCGGAAACGTTTGATGAGTCAAGGGATCTGCCACATATCTATCCTGACTACACCAACGTCACCGTACCTGTCAATATCGCCCCGCTGACGTTTGAGTCAGATGCCAAAGCAGAATGTATCGTGGCCAAGCTGACGGCAGGAGAAGAAGAGGTGATCTGCGGGGGCACCAAGATACAGCCCGATGCTGATGACTGGCGAAGACTGACGGAAAGCGCGAAGGGGAAGTCCATCAGCGTGGAGGTCTATATCCGGCAAGACAGCTATTGGACGCACTACAAACCCTTCGATATCTTCGTGTCGCCCGACTCTATTGACCCCTATATCAGCTACCGCCTGATTCCGCCTTCATACATCAGTTACAGAGAGCTGACCATCAATCAGCGCTGTCTGGAAAACTATGACGAAGAGGTGATTTACGACAATATGCTCTGTATGGAGGGAAAGAACGGACAGTGTATCAACTGTCACAATTACCAGTACTACAACCCCGACCGTATGCAGTTTCATGCCCGTCAGTATATGGGTGGAACGGTGATTGCCTACGATGGGAAGATACAGAAAATCAACATGTCGAACGACTCTATCCTGTCGGCTGGTGTCTATCCGACCTGGCACCCACACCTCCCGCTCATCGTCTATTCCACCAACAAGACCGTACAAGCATTCCACATCACCAATCCAGACAAGATTGAAGTATACGACTCACATAGCGACCTGATTGCCTACAATGTGGAAAAGAACGAGGTGACAAACATCGAGAAAGACCCGCTGGAGATGGAGGTTTTCCCCTTCTGGGCGCCTGACGGGAAGACGCTCTACTATTGCAGTGCCCATTTCGAGTTCAACGACTCCATCGATCCCGGTTTGGAAGTCCTCAACCGCTTTAAAGAAGTAAAATACAACATCTACAAGAAGAGTTTCGACCCTGAGACCTATCAGTTCGGCCCCAGGGAACTGGTGTTTGATGCAGCAGCTATGGACAAGAGTGCCACCCTGCCGCGCATCTCGCCCGACGGCCGCTATCTGATGTTTGCCCTCGGGCCGTATGGTGTGTTCCATATCTGGCATCATGAGGCCGACCTGTGGCTGATGAACCTCACGACTGGTGAGGCGCACAACATGGAAGAGATCAACTCGCCTGACATGGAGAGTTATCACTCGTGGTCGTCGAACGGCAAATGGGTGGTCTTTAGCAGCCGTCGCTATGACGGCAACTACACCCGTCCGTTCATTGCCCATATCGATAAGGACGGGAAAGGTACGAAACCCTTTGAACTACCCAGTAAGGATCCCGACTTCCACCGTCAGTTCCTGAAATGCTATAACATCCCAGAGTTCATGCGAGGACCCGTCACCATTCAGCCACAGGCATTTGCCGATGCCCTTAAACAAGACGCTAAACCCGTGAAATACGTCAGACATATGACTCCTAATGGCCGGTAAAAGAAAAGAGACTTTGGAATTCAGATAGAAAAAACAGCAAAAAAAGAGCCGCTTTTTTTTCGTATTGACGAAATAATTGTGTAATTTTGCACGCTGAAAGTAACAATTCATAGAAAAATGGCAAAACTATCCGATCGTTTGCAGCGTCTGGCCCCCTCGGCCACGCTGGCAATGTCGCAGAAAAGCGCCGAAATGAAGGCGCAAGGCATTGATGTGATCAACATGAGTGTGGGCGAACCAGACTTCAACACCCCCGATCCCATTAAGCAGGCCGCCAAATTGGCCATCGATGAGAACTACTCGAGATATTCGCCTGTACCAGGTTATCCAGACCTGCGTCAGGCCATAGCCCGTAAGCTGGAGCGAGAGAACCACCTGCACTACACCCCAGCCGAAATCCTCGTGTCGAACGGTGCCAAGCAGAGTGTCTGCAACACCGTGATGGCGCTGGTGAATGATGGTGAGGAGGTGATCATCCCCGCCCCCTACTGGGTGAGCTATCCCCAGATGGTGAAGCTCGCTGGCGGTGAGCCCGTAATCGTGGAGGCCGGCTTCGACCAGAACTTCAAGATGACGTCTGCACAGTTAGAGGCCGCCATTACCCCCAAGACCCGTATGATCATTCTCTGCTCACCCAGCAATCCGACGGGAAGCGTGTATAGCAAGGATGAACTGCAGGCGCTGGCCGAAGTGATTCTGAAACATGAAGACCTCTTCGTGCTGGCCGACGAGATCTACGAGCATATCAACTATATCGGCAGGCATGAGTCGATTGCCCAGTTCCCCGGCATGAAAGAAAGAGCCATCATCGTCAATGGTGTGTCAAAGGCCTATGCGATGACGGGCTGGCGTATCGGCTATATCGCAGCCCCCGAATGGATTGTGAAAGGTTGTAACAAATTGCAGGGACAATATACCAGCGGTCCTTGCTCTGTAAGTCAGAAGGCAGCGGAGTTCGCCTATGTGGGCGATCAGCAGTGCGTGGAGGATATGCGTCAGGCGTTTGAGCGTCGGCGTAACCTCATCGTGAAGCTGGCCAAGGAAATCCCCGGTCTGGAGGTGAACGTGCCGGAAGGCGCCTTCTACCTATTCCCCAAATGTAGCTCGTTCTTCGGCAAGAGCGACGGCGTGACCACCATCAACAACTCCACCGACTTCGCCATGTACCTTCTTGAGAAAGGTCATGTGGCAACGGTTGGTGGCGACGCCTTCGGTGATCCGGAATGCTTCCGTATGAGCTATGCCACGAGCGACGAAAATATCATCGAGGCAATGAGGCGTATGAAACAGGTACTGACCGATTTGAAGTGATTATTAATTATTAACGAGTTAAATCTTGTTAATCCGTGCGGTAGTCCCGTGAAATTTGCTATCTTTGCCAAGTGATTTCGGCGAAAGTCGGAAAAGACTATCTACGGAACAGGTTGAAGCATTGTAAAACGAATATTTTTAAACTCAATTTTAATAACTAAAAAATTTTAATTAAATTATGGCAACAACAACAAAGGCTGCAGCCCCAGCCAAAAAGAATTCGGGCTTCCAAGGTGTTAAAGCTGCATGGATTATCCTCGTTATCTGTGCTATCGCAGGTTACAGTGTATGGTATTTCGTAATGGGTAACCCCGA
>JAFZCU010000230.1 GCA_017556145.1 Prevotella sp.
GCTCACCAGTTCCAGTATCGAGTATTGACTCATGGCACCCATCTGCGTGTCATAGCCGTACTGGTAAATTTTCCAGCCGTCCACCTCTACGGGTTTGTTCACTTCGACGGTGGTCTGGATGTTCTTGCCTGTCTTCGTCAGGATCTGAATGTCGGAGGCAAAGCGGCGGGGCGAGCCGTCATCGTAGGTCTCCATGATAAACTCCTTCAGTTCGATGGCGATGGGCATCTCCACAATCTGCTGCTGTGAGGTCAGCGCACGCCATTCGGGTTCTCCCTTCACCGTAATCATCTTCAGCCGTTGCATGTCGGCATTGCCCAATGTTGCGGTAGTCAGCGCGAGAAACAGTCCGAGGTGGTTCAGCAAGAAGGGAATATCGCGATGCCAACTGTTAAAATGCAACGTCCGTCGGAGAATGATTTGCCCGAGAATGACGGCAACATACACATATATCAGTACGAAGGGCCAGAACGACAGCATATTGTTCAGCCACGTTCCATTCACTTCCTGCCGCGTCAGTCCCATAATGATGGTGAGTACAACGGCATAGACCAGTGCGGGTATCGCGGCCTTATAGGTGCCGATGAACTGTAAGCCATACACCCGTTCCCTCAGCAGGAAGATGATTGCGATAAACGCGAGAACTCCTGCCAGTACAATGCCATTGATAGGCCAGCGGAAGGCATCCCAATCGACAGGACCACTGCTCAGTTCAAGCATCAGTCCAGCAATGATAAGGCCTCCTCCAATGAGGAAGCCTTCTTTCATTCCGTATGGTTTAGTCCACATCAGATTTCAATTAACTTGCCATTTTTCTTGGCCTCGTCAATCCACTTGGGAACAATCTCGTCGAGGAACTTTTGCTTCTTCTCGTTCAACTTCTGCATATCGAGACCGATAGCCTGCTGAGCCTTAGCTTTCGTAGAATAGTCAGGCACGGGAATCTCACCGGTGTGTCCATACTTGGCAGCTGTGCGGGCAATCAGGATACGGGCCTCCTTGGCATAGTCGATAGAGGCAGCCAGCAGTCGGATAACCTCCTGTGGTGCATGGAAGGTAGCTCCATGCGAGGCAATCGAGTAATCCCAACGCCACTGACTCTTGCGCAGCAGGGCCTGGATGGGCTTCAACTCAGCCTCGGTAGCACCCTTGTCGATGATGAATTTAGTCTCGAAGTGGGCGCGGGCCAACTCCTTTTCAGCACGGTTGCGGATCTCCGTACACTTGTCCTGACGATCATACACGTTCTGACGAAGCGTCTCGGCATCCTGACGGTGACAGGTCTGGCAGGTGCGGTCGATCTTGGCCAGCGGCGACATAATCTGGTGGTCGCTGTACTTCACGCCACCCTCCTGCTTATACGGCATGTGGCAGTCGGCACAGCTCACGCCACGCTGAGCATGGATGCCGTGCTGTGAAATCTCGTAACCTGGATGCTGAGCCTTCAGGATAGGCGTCTTTGATACGGCATGGATATAGTCATAGAAGCCGATTGAGTCGTAATACTCCTCAGCAGCCTCGCAGGTCAGACCCTTGTCGTGTGGGAATACCAAGTAATTGGCCTTGCCGGGATTGTTGGGATCATCGGGTTTGATGAAGTAGTACTCCACATGGCACTGGGCACACACCAGCGAGCGCATCTCCTGATGAGTCTGCTTCTTCACGTCGAGTCCTCTGCGGGCAAACGCCTCATAGAGCGCAGGACGGGCAGGACGCAAATCCATCGTCGTGGCATCGTGACAGTCGGAGCAGCCGATGGTGTTCATCTCTTCAGCACCCAGTTCACTCCACTTCTTGGCATAGAAGTTAGCAGGATCGAACACAGACTTCTTGTCACTCAGTTCGCGCATCATGCGAGGCACATCAGGACCCTTACACGTCCAGCA
>JAFZCU010000049.1 GCA_017556145.1 Prevotella sp.
TCGGAGGTGACATGCACCGTAGAACCGGTGACCAGCTTCTTGCGCTGGGTACCATAACCCACAACCACCACATCGTTGAGCAGCTCAGACTCCTCCTCGAGGGTGATGTTTGTCGTACGACCGGCTGTCGGTGTGACTGTCACCGTCTTGTAGCCGACATAAGAGATTCTGATCTTGGCACCTCGGTTAATGGACAAGGTGAAGGAGCCGTCAGCACCTGTCACCGTACCATTGCCCTGAGTACCCACTTCGAAGACGCCTGCCCCGATAACGGGTTGACCGTTAGTGTCGAGGACAACGCCCTTTACCTGCACAGCAGTCTGCGATTGCTGGACTGCTTCTGTTGCCATCATACGGGCAGGAACAGATGATGCGCCAAGCACCAGCACACCTGCACAAATGGCAGAAAGGAATTTTTGATAGTAGTACATAAATTAATTAGTTGGTTAAAATATTGAGTTGATAATAAACTATGCTATGGTAATTCACTTCATAAATACGGTTACAAAGATAATAATAAAGTCGGAAGAATTACCTTCCGACTGTACCTTTGTATTTTTTTTATAAATTTTGTAACTATTTTCTAATACGAACGGTCTTGTTTTTAACTTTGTTAAGACTCCGAAGCCTCCTGAGGGGGCACGTCCTCAATCAGTTTCTTTTTCTTGATGACATATTTCTGATAGTAGGTAATGATCAGTGTAGTGAGCGGCAAGGCGATGATCATGCCCAAGATACCCAGCAGTGAGCCCCAGATTGAGAGCGACAAGAGGATGATGGCCGAGTTGAGTCCTGTGACATGACCCATGATCTTCGGTGTGAGGAAAGTGTCCTGAATCGTCTGAACCACCGCAAACACGATGAGCACCAGCAGCATGATGAACCAGAAGTTCTGACCTGTATCCGCCGCCTTCACGATGGCGAGCAGAATGGCGGGCACAAAGCCTATCAGCTGCAGATAAGGCACCATGTTGAGCAGGCCGATGAACAGGCCCAATCCCACAGCGATGGGAAAGTCGATGATCAGGAAACCGATGCTGAACAGGATACCCACACACAAGGCCACCAAAGCCTGACCGCGGAAATACTTGTTCATGCCTTCCTCGACATCGCTGACCAATTGGGTGGCAAATGGGCGATAGCGCTCTGGCAACAGATTCGGCCAGCCGCTGCAGATATCTTCGTAATCCAACAATATAAATAAGGTGTAAAGAAGCACCATCGTCAACGTGAACACGCTCGAAACGATGCTGATAGACTGGGTGATGACATCCCACAGCTTCGGGAGGGTGGCCTTGATGCCATCGAGGAAACCGTCCTGGGTGACGATGGCCTGTATCTGCTCGGCGGTGAGATGGTCGCGCACGTATTCCTGTACCATGCGGGGGATGTTGCTCACCGTCTCGTTGGTGGTGATATAGGCCACCAGCAGGTCCTTCACCCGCATGCTCTCCTCGACCATCGGCGGAATCATCAGCCAGAAGATGACCGTCAGCACGAGCCCTGTCACGAGGAAGGCACTCAGGATGCCGAGGATGCGGTATTTCATGCGACAGCGATACTGGAAGAACTTCACCAGCGGGAACAGCAGATAGGCAATGAGCCAGGCCAGGAAGAACGGCACCAGCACGCTGCTCAGACGATTGAGCAACATGACGATACCCACCAGTATCAGAACACCGATGGCACCACGTATGAAACTGTCAAACGTGATCTGCCGTTTCTCATTCATCATCATCATCTTCTTCCGGATTATCACCGTTCGTATCCATCTGATTGTCGAGCCTGATGCCCACCTCACCGAGGTTGTTCACCGACACCACCATCGGGATATACTCATCCGTCTGGGGATGGCAGACGCTGGCGGCAAAGAAGAGATTGTTGCCCTCTACCTTGTCGAATACCAAGCCCTCCAGAATACCTGTCTTCCGATAATCGTCGTTCAGGAAACCGTCGAAAGCGGCCTTGGTGAACGACTTGCTGAAAAACACACTGCCATCAGCACGGATGATGCGCAGCGAGATGCGGTTGTCTACGAATTTCTGCCCCGTTTCATCCTTTACCATGCGGAGGCTGTCATCAGGCATACGATTCACCACCACCTGATAAGCCTTGTTCAGCCACTTCACATCGGTCGTCTGATTATAGTCCTGCATACGGACAGGCGCCTGCAACTTGGGTTTCTCTGCCTTAGTCGCAATGATATCGTCATGCTTCTTTTTCTCACTGCAGCTGGCAACCAGTACGGCCAGGACAGAAAAAAACACTATCTTTACGAGCTTCTTCATTACTTTTGGTTTAATGATTCAGCTGCAAAGATAGTGCTTTCTGAGTAAACAACCAAATATTTTTGAGTTCTTTTTACATTGCACCGCCAAAACCAGCGCCACCAGGGGCACCACCGCCACGACGGCCACCCATGCCGCGACCACGCTGTGCACGCTGCTCCTCCATATCCTTCTGATAGCTCTTGAACTGCTCAGGGGTCAGGATCTTCTCCAGTTCGGCATCGTATTTCTTCTGGTTCTCCTCACGCTGCTTACGCATCTCCTCGAACTGAGCGCGCTGCTCCTCGGTCATCTGGAAGCCACCGCCACCCATCTGGGGAGCACCCTGGCCACCACCCATCTGAGGACCACCCTGGCCACCGCCACGACGACCACCCTGGCCACCAGGACGACCACCGCCCATACGGCCCATACCCATCATCGGGCCCATGGTCTCAGCATTCTTGGTGTTCAACTCCAGGAGCTGCTTAGCCTGATCCTCATTCAACTTGTACTTCTCGACCATCTGGTCGGTACGCTGCTTAATCATCTCTGTTCTGTCAAACTGCGGACGCTGTCCATTGTTGCCTTGTGCCATAGCAGTCGTACCCATCAGTACGGTAGCTGCCATCATTAAAAAGAATCGTTTCATGTTTTGTTAAATTTTTAATGTTTCTAACTAATTATTTTGAATTGCAACTATCTTTTTGACATCAAAACGACAAAAAAGTTTAATTGCAGGAGCAATTTTTTTACGTTTTACGTTTCACTTTTCACTTTTTTTCGTATCTTTGCCCATCATTTACGAACGAAGATGAGAAGATTATTCTTTTTTTTTGCACCGATACTCCTGCTGGCACTCTTTGCCTGCAAGGGCGAAAAGGCTGGCGAAGGTGGCATTTATGAGGCCACCGACACATTGCCAATGCTCATTACCCAGATACAGAAATGTTCGCGACTCTATACGGCAGAGGTAAAAGTGCATAAGATTGTGACCCACGACGATGTCATCCGGCTGAGAGGCAGTCTGCTGCAAAAAGACTTCAACTTCAAAGTGCCCTTGGGCGAGCGTAAGATTGCCATCCCCATGGACGCCACCCTCAAGGCCTATATCGACTTCAGCCAGTTCTCAGAGAAAAACATCGAGCGTCATGGCGACAAGATTACCGTTCTGCTGCCAGAGCCCAAAGTGGTCATGACCAGCTCGAAGATCAATCAGAAAGAGATACGAGAATACGTGGCCCTCTCACGTGCCCATTTCAGCGATGCCGAAATGACCAACTACGAGCAGCAGGGTCGGGCAGCCATCATCCAGAGCATCCCGCAACTGGGTATCTTTGAGATTGCCCGCGAGAATTCTGCCCGCATCTTAGTGCCGCTGTTCGTGGAATTAGGCTACCAGGAAGAGAATATCACCATTGCCTACCGCAAGCAATACGGTGTTGGCGATTTGAAGAAACTATTAGAGATTATCCCATGAGAAAAACCATAGAGCATATCCGAAGCATTGCCGTTGCAGCTGCCGTCATTGCGGTCATCCTGTTAGCCTCATGGCTCTACCGTTCGTTAAGCGACGCCCGTCTGGAAATAGGCACCGACGACGGCATCGGTCTTACCCCCACCCAGATAGAAAGCATCAAGGCCGTTGGCGAGTGGGAGTTTCTGAGCGTCAGCACAGAGGAACTGGTGGACACCACCCGCAAACGCCTCTTCAGCGACGACCAGCTGGTACGCATCTATTACGGTACCCTCCGTCTGGGCGTGAATATGAAGCAGGTGGAGCCTGGCTGGATCACGCAGCGCAACGACACCCTTTTCCTGACCTTGCCCAAGGTAGGGCTCCTAGATCGCGACTTCATCGACGAGGCCCGCACCAAATCATTCTTTGAGAGCGGTACTTGGAAGGCGGAGGACCGTGAGGCGCTCTACCGTCATGCCTATCGCAAGATGATAGCCCACTGCCTGACACCCGACAATCTCCGCACCGCTGAAGACAATGCCCGCGAGAGCTTCAGGCTGCTGCTGCGTTCGATGGGATACCAGAAGACAGTCATCAAGTTCGAAAAATAAAAGCATACAACACAAAAATGGACGGCATCAATCAAATCCTGGAAACATTAAGCGGTTGGCTATGGGGCTGGCCGATGATCATCTTACTATTAGGTACGCACATCTATCTGACCATTATCCTCCGATTCCCGCAGCGGAAGATATTCACAGCCATACGCCTCTCCGTGAAACGCGACCCTGAGGCAACAGGCGATGTTTCCCAGTTCAAGTCGCTGGCAACCGCCTTGGCCGCCACCATCGGAACGGGTAACATCATCGGTGTAGCCACTGCTGTGGCTTTAGGCGGACCAGGTGCCGTGTTGTGGTGCTGGCTGACGGGTGTTTTCGGTATCTCCACCAAATATGCCGAGGGCCTGCTGGCCATCAAATACCGTACGAAGACAGCCGACGGGAAGATGCTGGGAGGTCCTATGTACGCGTTGGAACGCGGTCTTGGCTGGAAATGGCTGGCCGTTCTGTTTGCCATCTTCACCGCCTGTGCCTCCTTTGGCATCGGCAACACCGTCCAGGCCAATGCCATCGCGACGCTCACCTTCGAGACCTACGGCATCTCGCCCTATATCACAGGCATCTTTGTCTGTCTGATGACAGGTGCCGTCGTCTTGGGCGGTGTGAAAAGCATTGCCCGCGTCTGTGGTATGCTGGTTCCCTTCATGGCCTTCTTCTATGTCATCGGCTGTATCATCATCCTCTGCCTGAATGCCGGCTATCTGTGGCCAGCTCTGAAACTGATTGTGGCCTCAGCTTTCAGTCCACAGGCAGCTGGTGGCGGTTTTGTGGGAACAACGGTCATGATGGCAGCCCGCTTCGGTATAGCACGAGGCCTCTTCTCCAATGAGTCCGGTCTGGGTTCTGCGCCCATCGTTGCCGCTGCTGCTCAGACGCGCAATCCCGTACGTCAGGCGCTGGTATCCTCCAGTGGTACGTTCTGGGATACAGTCGTGATCTGTGCCCTGACGGGCATGGTGATTGTGAGCAGCGTCATCGCCTACCCCGACATCAGCTACGAGAATGGAGCCACCCTCACAAAGGCAGCCTTCTCCAAGATTCCCGTGATAGGAACACCCCTGCTCACATTCGGTCTGCTCACCTTTGCTTTCTCCACCATTCTGGGATGGTGCTATTATGGTGAAAGGGCGGTGGAATACCTGAAGGGTAAGAAATGGGTGATTGTCTACCGTGTCATCTATATCGTCGCCGTCATGATCGGCAGCGTCGTCAACTTGGCGATTGTCTGGAATCTGGCAGACTGTATGAACGCCCTGATGGCCATACCCAACCTGATTTCACTGTTGTGTCTCAGTGGCATCATCGTGCATGAAACCAGGAAATATTTATGGCGAGGACGACTCGATGCAGTCGACAACCTTGAGCACGGGACCATCCACTAAGAAACGCACATCATAACAGCCAAAGGGCATGCCATAGATCCGCTGCGCATCATGATGGTAGGAAGGACGCGGATCCAGGGTGAGCGTTTGGCGTAAAGCCTCCAGGTCTGTGGGGGAGAAAAGGCGCGCCAGATGATCGGGGATATACACCTCCAATGATTTCCATTCCGTCTGATCCACGAATCCGCTTCTCGCCTTCGGATGACTATCCGCATAAACCACATAGGGCTTGATGTCATAAATAGGTGTGCCATCCATCAGATCAGCACCCTTCACATAGATCACGGGCCCCAGCTTCGGATCTTCCTCCAAATGGTCGAAACGCACACACGACAACCCCAGACCATTAGGCCTGAACGGCGATCTGGTTGCAAATACGCCCATTCTCTGATTACCTCCTAATCTTGGTGGACGCACAGTGAGATTTCCCTCACCTCTATTCTCGGAGAACTCCCAGATCAGCCACAAATAGTCGAAATCCTCCATACCGCGCAAAGCCTCAACATGACGGTAAGGCGGTTCGAAGACAATGCTGCCCGTTAGACTTTCAGCAAGGCCACTCTGACGCGGAATGCCGAATTTCGACTTCAACGGGGATCGGAAATGAGCTATCGGTAATATCTCCATCGGGTGCAAAGATAGCAGATTATTCCCAAACGAACAAAAATTTTGCCGATTTGTTATTGTTGTATTAATTTTTTTTGTATCTTTGCCACAGAAATTATCACGACCGCAACTATGGGTACGAGAATCATCCTTTTGGCGCTGACCATGCTGCTTACGACGGGTCAAGCTAAGGCTGCTGACGATTACAAGCAGTCCGCAGAATATTTGGCCCTGAGAGATTCCATGCATCATGCTTTCAACGATGCCGACAGTGCCCGATTCTTCCCTGCCCTGAAGAATCTAGAGGACTATCTGCTGAAACAGGGCGACCTGCATGCCTATTATACCCAGCGATGCAACGAAATCGTGTTTCAGATAAATCGTCAGAATATCTATGAGGCCTATATCCTTGGGCGTAACCTTTCCATGGAACTACGCGAGAAGAAACTGGACAAGGAGATGTACATGGCCTATAATATGCTAGGTCATCTGAACCGTTATTGCGGCAACAAGGAGGCAGCCAAGCGTAACTTCCGCTACGTCATCGACCAGATGGAGAAATACGGCTATTACGAGAGCATTCCACCCATTTACATGAACCTCGTCAACGTAGAGCTTGGCGACGATCCCGAGGAAGCCCAGCGACTCCTAGAGAAAGCCAAGGAAATTGCCGAGAAATATTCACCGGAACGCGTTTTCGACATCGAGACCCGCAGAACGCTGAGCTTCTTTAACGGTGGCGACATCGACAAGTTCCTCGAAGGCTATCAGGCCTATCGTCAGGGGGTGGCGGAAGGCAAGTCGTCTGTCCATGGCCGCACTATAGAGGTTTATTACCTGGCTTGTATGGGCAAGACCGACGAGGCCGTTGAACTCGCGAAAAAGAATCTGGGCGAAGATAGCGGAGAGGTCATTACCAAGATTTATGAGATGGCCGGAAGATGGAAGGAGGCCTATGAGTCGCTTCGCAAAGAGACCGCAGCCAATGACTCCGTGAATAATGTCGTACTGATTAACAGCATGGCTGGTGTCCGGGAACAGCTGACGCTTCATGACGTAGAGCGGAAGACGACCCGCAACCGTATGATTGCCCTTACCATCGGAATCCTTCTGCTGGCGTTGCTCGTAGCAGCACTTTCCTATATCGTCATGGCACGTCGGCGCCACATGCGCCAGTTGAAGAGGGCCTACGATCACGCCTTGGAGTCCGACAAGATGAAGTCGGCCTTTATCCGGAACGTCACCCATGAGGTGCGTACCCCATTGAACATCATCAGCGGCTTTTCACAAGTTATCGCTGATCCCGAACTTGTGGCCGGACCCGAAGAACGGGCTCATATCGCAGAGATGATGCAGAAGAATACCCAGCTCATCACGTCGCTTGTCGACGAAATGCTGGAACTCTCGCTCAATGAGAACACCCCGGGAAAAGTGGCGAAGGATGACTCCGTTGAGGTGAACGATCTGATACGCGACTTCTTACAGGAGAATGAATACAAAGTAAGCAAATCCATTAAGTTACAGTTTGAGAGCAGTCTCGACGAGGACTTCCGTATGCAGACCAACGAGGAGATGCTCAAACGAGTCGTCAGTCTGCTGTTCGACAATGCCATCAAGTATACCAAGGAAGGTTCCATCACCCTGATGGTGAGTGCCGACGACGAGCAGGTGACGCTGGCTGTGGAGGATACAGGCACCGGCATCCCCACCAAAGAAGCAGAAACCATCTTCGACCGTTTTGTCAAACTCGACACTTTCAAGGAGGGCCTTGGTCTCGGACTGCCTCTCTGCAGGATGATTGTCAACAGACTGGGTGGCACCGTCAACCTCGACACCAGTTATAAAGGAGGCGCCCGTTTCATCGTAAAATTAAACAGATAATCATATATGAAGAAACAATTGTTCATGATTTGTGCAGTAATGATGACATTCACCTGCTGCCAGGCTGCGCAGAAGGTAGACGAGTTTACCACCAAGAGCGGCAAGAAAGTAACTCTCACGTGCATCAAGCACGCTTGTATCGAAATCAGCTACAACGGCACGGAGATACAGATCGACCCCGTAGGCTTCGGTGTACAGCCAACCACCGACTACAACCAGTTCCCCAAAGCCAACATCATCCTTATCACCCATGAGCATAAGGATCATTTCGACCGCGAGGCCATCACCTGCGTACGTACGCCAGCCACCAGCATCTACTCGAATACGGCGGTCTATAATATGTTCCGCAACAGTATTCCGCTGAAAAACGGCGACAGTATTGTGTATGCTCCTGATATTAAGATCGAGGCCGTACCTGCCTACAACTACACGGAAGGCCACACGCAGTTCCACCCCAAGGGCCGCGACAATGGCTACATCCTCACCCTCGACGGCCTGCGCATCTACATTGCAGGCGACACAGAGGACATTCCTGAGATGGAGGCCATCAAGGATATCGACATCGCCTTCCTGCCCTGCAACCAGCCCTACACAATGACGGTTGACCAGATGGTGAAGGCAGCCAAGACCATCAAGCCGAAAGTGCTCTTTCCCTACCACTACAGTCAGACGCCCGTTGCTCAAGCGGTCATGAAGTTAGCAGGCAGCGGCATCGACGTCCGCATCCGCGACTATCAATAAAAGGAAGAAAAAAAAATCGGGCATCACTGCTCGATTTTTTTGATGGTCTTATCGCCAGGCTTAAACAGCAGGCCCGTACATTTCCGGGCATCGGCCTTGTAAGCCTTCAGTTCTATCTTATCCCATCTGATCTGATCCGTGCGCTGGGCCAGAGGCGCATGCGGAATCAGCGAACCGTCACGCACCAATATCACAGCAGGAATCTTGCCAGCCTCGATGGTCTGATAGCCACCCTCATACACCTTGCCGCTCTGATAGTCGATCCACTTGCCCTTCGGCAGATACACGTCACGGCTGTTGCCGCTCTCCAGGAGCGGTGCCACAAGGATCTGCGAACCGAACATATACTCGTCCTCCACCAGCCACGCACCTTTGTCCTGCGGGAATTCCACAAGCAGGGCACGCACCATCGGCAGTCCGCGTTCTGAGCAGTCTTTCGCCTGGGCGTAGACGTAAGGCATCAGCTTGTATTTCATCTCAGCACAGTCGCGGAAGGCATCCGTAAAGCTCTCGCTGATCAGCCAGGGCTCCGTGGGAGGGGCGCCATGAGCTCTCGTGTGGCTCGAAAGGAAGCCGAAGGGCAGCCAACGGCGATAGATATCCTCTGGCGAGGCCGTCACGAAACCACCCATATCGTGACTCCAGAACGAGAAGCCGCTGAGTCCGAAGCTCAGGCCCCCTCGCAGGTCGCCTAACATACCTATATTATTAGTAGCTGCATCGCCTCCCCAATGCAAGGCATAACGCTGTGAACCCGCCCAGGCGGAGCGTGCCCAGATGATACCCTCACCGGGATGGTTCTTCTCCACCACCTCCCAAAGGGCCTTGTTATAACGCAGGGGATAGAGGTTATGCTCGTAAAGTCCGCCCTTGCCGCTATGGTAGAAGCCGTTGTAGGGCGCTGCCTCACCGAAGTCGCACTTGATAGTCGAGACACCCTGTTTCATCAGCCCCTCGATCTTCGACTGATACCAGCTGACGGTCTCAGGATTCGAGAAGTCGAGGATGGCATCTTCCACAGGCATGCCCCCCGCGGCGTTCACCACGTGCAGACCCTTCTCGATGATCTCCGGGAAGAAGCGGTTCTTGGGCGTGAAGTAAGGCAGCTGCCACAGACAGGTGTGGAAGCCGTCCTTGGCCATCTGTTTCAGCATACCGACGGGATCCTTGAAGCGATCCTTGGCAAACTCATAGTCACACTGCCAGTCAACCCCGAACCAGCCTGTATCGAAGTGGATCACATCCGAAGGAATCTTGTTGGCCCGCAGCTGACGGGCAATCTCCAAGCCTTCCTCCTGCGAGAAATAGGTGATGCGGCTCATCCAGGTGCCGAAGCTCCAGAGGGGCAGCATCGGGCTCTTGCCCGTAATCTCCGTATACTCATTCAGAATGTCCTTGGGCTCTCCGAAGAAGATGAAGAAGTCCACCTGCTCGTCGGCCATAAACAAGCGCTGAGCACCGATATATGAAGCGCCAAAATCGCAGGTCACGGGTGCCGAAGTATGCATGAAGACACCGTAGCCACGGTTCGAGAAATAGAAAGGCACAGGCTTATACATAGCATCGGTCTCTGGCCCTTGCGGGTCTGTCACGGAAAGATGCACCTTCTGCCCCACCTTGTTCAACGACGTAAACGACTCGCCACAGCCGTAGATACGCTCGTCTGGCGACAGCAGCAGCACAGGATTCACACTGCGCGAATTGTCCGAGCCCCGCTTGATGAACGAGAAAGGCAACAGCTTCACCTGCGTCGAATCATTATCGATTATATGCCGCGTCTGCGTCAGGATCTTTCCCTTCGCATCCTTGATCACAATCCGCCAGGGATACTTCTGGATCTCGATGCTGCCATACTTCGATTGGTAGGTGATAGCCCCCTGCGACACTTGGGGACTGTCCCCTGTGCGAGCAGCGGAGCGGATTGCATAGGGACTGTCCCCATGTGTTGCCTTGAAGGCATCGCAGAACATCACATCATCAGCATCGCTTTCCTTCGACTCCACAGGTGTGGTCAGCATTCTGATCCTCGCCGTCCTCTCACTCACCCACTCTATCTTAATCTTCAACGCCGGGTCATTCTCATATGCCGCATCCGGAAAATCAAGCATCTGCATCCGCACCGGCCAGTAGCCATTCAGGTTGAATGCCTGTCGCGGACTCAGCCTATAGCGTTTCCATTGCACCAGTCCCTCACCTTTCCGGGCATCGAAACTCACCAGCGAGTCAGCCAGGAAATAGGTATTCGACAGGTCATAGAAATCCGTCGACATATCCTTCTGCATACACTGCAGGTACTGCACACCTGCATTCGTCTGAATCTGCGCATGAATAGCCACTAAGCTACAGAGCGCACAGGCCACGCTAATCAATCTCTTCATATCATCGTTTCTTTGTATGCTATAAATTTGTCAGAGTGCAATGTCTGCTTGTTTGAGCATCGGTGACTGAGCCTTGAGCGTGCCTTTACCCTTTACCACCACCATGCACTTGCCGAAGAAGGCTTTGCGTTGGGGCGCCTTGAACCGCTCCATCGAGGTCTGGCAACCATTGTCGGTACCGATAATCTCGGCATCGCCTGAGACAGAGAAATAGATCTGGTCTTCAGCCAACGGACAGAGATTGCCGTCGTTATCCACCACCTCGACATTGACAAAAGTGGTCTCCTTACCGATGTAATCCTTCGTCAGGCGAATCCTTGCCGGGGCTCCTGCCGTGCGGATGGTCTGCTCGCAGACGATAAGGCCGTCCTTGCGTGATACCACACTCACCTCACCAGGTTCGAAAGTGACACGCCAGCCTACGTGGTATTCAGAGTTCAAACGGGCCTTCGTATTGTGGCGGTCGTAGCGGCCCTCAGGATTCTCACCCGTCTTACGTCGCACGCCCTGGCTCTTGCCGTTGATGAAGAGCTCCACCTCGTCGGCATTGTTATAGTAGCACCACATATCAATCTCTTCGCCCGGCATCCAGTTCCAATGGGGGAAGAGATGAAGTACCGTCTGCGGTGTCCACTCACTCTGATACATATAATAGGTATCTTTCGGGAAACCCGCAAGGTCGATGATGCCGAAGTAGCTGGAACGCGCAGGGAAGCCGTAGGGCGTAGGCTCACCGATATAGTCCCAACCCGTCCAGATATACTGTCCGCCGACATAGGGCGTATGCTTCACCACATCCCAGGTTTCCTCGTGCGTCGAACTCCATGAGGCATGGAAGTTATCATAAGAGGAGCACATATACGAGGGATCGGTATAGGGCAGATACCACTCCTGTGGCGCCCAGGTGATCTCGTCGGAAGGCATCTTGTAGTAGCCGCGCGTCTGCAACGCCGACACGCTCTCTGAGAAGATAAAGGGCTTGCCGGGGAAGTTCTTCGGTACATCCTTCACCCACTGATGGTGGTAGTTGAAGCCGATGATGTCGATAGCACCGCTCTTAAAGAGGTGATTGTTGGGAGAAGGCTCGTTGCAACCTGCGAGGATAGGACGGCCTGAGGGGTCGTAACGCCTAACGATGTCGGCAAGATGTTTCGTCAGTATCGAATTGGGGCTCAGTTCGCCGTCCTTGGCCAAGGTAGAAGCATCACGACTGGCGTTCAGAAGAAGATTGGCCTGTTCGAGCGTCAGCTCATCATTTCCACCACCCGACCACTGTTCGAGCACCTCGTTACCGATAGACCACATAAGGATGCAGGGATGATTACGGTCGCGCAACACGAGGTCGGTCAAGTCGCGCTCGTGCCACTCGTCGAAGAAGCGGGCGTAGTCGTTCTGCGTCTTCTTTCGCCGCCACATGTCGAACGATTCATCCATCACGATAAGTCCCATCGTGTCGCACATGTTCAGAAGTTCAGGTGCAGGGGGATTATGCGAACTGCGGATGGAGTTGACACCCATCGCCTTGAGCTTTGAGAGCTTACGGTGGAGGGCATCCTCGTTGAGGGCTGCACCCAGGCAGCCAAAATCATGATGCTCACAAACACCATTGAGCTTGAAGTTCTTGCCGTTGAGCCAGAAGCCTGTCTGGGCATCGAACTTAAAATCGCGGAAGCCTGTGGTGGTCTCGTAGGTGTCGACTACCTTGCTACCGACTTTCACTTGCGTACGTAGCTTATAAATATAAGGTGTCTCGCACGACCAGAGCATCGGCTTGGCAACAGTAATCACGGATTTCAGGCCTTTCGAACGTCCCACGACCTTGCCACTAGGATCGATGAGGGCGTTTTCGACAGTGCCCTTGCCTTCGAGCGCAACTTCGATATTCACCTTACCCTTGCCCTTGACCACACTAGCATCTGCATACACGCCCCAATGCTTCACGTGGATGCTGTTTGTCGTCGTCAGCCACACATGACGGTAGATGCCACAACCGCTGTACCAACGTGAATTGGGCTGATCGGAGTTATTTACTCTCACAGCCACCACATTATCACCCTCTTTCACGTAAGGCGTGATGTCATACTCGAAGCTCGAATAGCCATAAGGCCGATGGCCTACTTCCTGACCATTGACATAGACGGTGGAATTCATATAGACACCGTCGAACTCGAGGAAATAACGGTTATTGGTTTTTGTTTCACGGTTAATGGAAAAGTGCTTGCGATACCACCCGATGCCGCCAGGGAGGGCTCCCCCACCCGCACCACTGGGATTGCTCACATAGAAGTCGCCCTCGATGGCCCAGTCGTGGGGCACGTCGAGACGGCGCCAACGGCTATCGTCGAAGTCGATCTTGGCATGGATAGCAGAATCGCCCAGGTTAAAGCGCCAGTTCTTATCGAAGCACTGTCTGTCTCTGGCCTGCACCATCGTCACGCCACAGAGAACGCACACAAATAATAGGATTCTTTTGATCATAACTTAATGCTGAGGGGTTTGCCGTTGTATTGCACGAGCTTGCCGGAAGGATTATCGAGGTTGAGAGGTTTAGGAGCATCCTTAGAGATGAGTACGACGTTGAACTGGCGATTCTTCAGCATACCAGGGAACTGCCCCTTACGGGCAGAGAAGCTGACAGTGCGCGTGGCATCGTCGTAAGTGATGTCGATGGTGGCATACTTGCCCTTCTCGTAGTTGTAGTTCGTACCCTCGTCTTCATAGAGCTGGAACGAGCCGTTCTGACCAGCATAGACATAGAGATTGATGAGTTCTGCAACCTTCTCGTCGCTCCACTCCATTTCAGGTCCGAAGGGGATGATGGCGCCCTCGCGTACAAAGACAGGAATCTGCTCATAGGGTGCATCGACCACAAGGCGTTGGCCTCCCTCGATATATTCGTTGGTGTAGAGGTTATACCAGCCACACTGTTTGGGGAAATAGACGCTACGGTTGCGAGCTTTGTAATAGCCTACCGGACAAGCCATCAAAGCCGAACCGAACATCCACTGGTTGCCGATATCCTCTACCTCGCGGTCGCCATTGAAATCCATGATGAGCGGACGCATCAGGGTGTAATCCTTGAAATGAGCCCAGCCTGCCATCGAATAGAGGTAAGGCATGAGGCGATAGCGCAGACGGTCATAATAGACGAACGACTTGTAGGCGGGATGATTGTCGGGAGCGATGTTCCAAATCTCACGCAGCGGCCACTGACCATGACTGCGGAAGAGTGGGATGAATGCGCCGAACTGATTCCATCGTGTCTGCAACTCGCGCCACTCCTTCAGATCCTCGTTCTCCTGACCCGTGCGGTCAAACAGCTGCTGAGCCGCCACATAACGGTTCTCCACACAGAAGCCACCCTGGTCCATACCCCAGAAGGGGATGCCCGAGATCGAATAGTTCAAGCCCGCTGTCATCTGCGCACGCATATCCTCCCAACGGGTGCCGATATCACCGCTCCACGTAGCCGTAGAGAAGCGCTGCTCACCAGCAAAGCCGCTACGGGTAAGGAGGAACACACGCGGCTCATTGGGTTTGCCCTTCCAGACGGAACGTTGGCCATTGTAGATGGCATCGGCATTGACTGTTGAGTAGGCATTGAAATACTCTGTGGAGGTGCCAAGGGCTGTGGGGCCTGAGAGCGCCTTGCGATACCACATGGGGGTACAGTCGCGCACATTGGGCTCCGATGCATCCATCCACCAGGCATCAACCATAGAAGTGGATTTTCCAGAAAGACCGGTATAGAGTTTCTCATCCATCTGGCGCCAGAACATTTTACGGGCACCGACATCATAGGCATCGTAGAAACCATTGGTATAGCCAGGACCCACCCAGTCGTGGATATCATCCGTAGGCGACTGGATATACATCCAGCCCTTTGCATCGAGTTCCTTGTAGTTATCGGTATTCACATAGAACTTAGGCCATACGGAGATCATGAAACGACCATGCATCTGATGTACGGAATCGAGCATAGCCTGCGGATCCGGATAGCGCGAAGCCTCGAACTCATGAGAGCCCCACTGATCCTCGGGCCAGTAGTTCCAGTCCTGTACGATATTGTCGATAGGGATGTGACGCTTGCGGAATTCTGCCAGTGTACCTTCCACCTCTTCTGAGGTCTTATAGCGCTCACGACTCTGCCAGAAGCCCAGCACCCACTTGGGATAGAGCGAGGCCTTGCCCGTGAGGGTGCGGTAGCCAGAGATGACCTGATCGAGATTCTCGCCAGCAATGAAATAATAGTCCATATCCTTAGCCATCTCGCTCCAGACGGAGAGCTGTCCACGTTCCTTGGCACTGCGAGGCTCAGCCACACGCAGGCCACAGTAGGACTCGCCCCCATCGGGTTGCCACTCGATGCGCAACTGGACTCTCTTTTTCTTTTCCAATTCGACTGCAAACTTATAGGCATTGGGATTCCAGGCGGTACGCCAACGCTCGGGCACCACTTCCTTGCCATCGATATACACCTTGATATAGCCAGCATAATAGAGGATGAACTGGAAGAGGTCCTTCTTGCCCTTGCACTCGCATTTGCCCTTGCAGTCGCAGGAGCCGCCTTTGCAGCACAGAGGCTCGATAAAACCCTCATAGGTGACATTGGCGCCAGCCAACTGGAAGCCCTTGGGCAGGTTCTTGATGCCGCCATTGTCTGTCTTAAGCGCAATTGCCGACTTCGCGGGCGTACCATATTCATAATAGATACTATCCTCATCGCGCACCAGCTTCTTACCCATGCGGTCGATATAGGTACCCGTGAGATGGCCCTCCTTTCCCGTACGATCGTAGAGTTTGAAGGCGCGGTTCAATTGCAGATAATCATCAGGATTGCCGAAGCGGCAGAATGAATAGGAATCCCACAGCAGGCCGTAGTTCTTATTAGAGAGGACAAAGGGGATTGAGACCTTGGTATTATATTGGAACAGATCCTCGTTCTTACCCTTCATGTTGAATTCCTCGCTCTGGTGCTGACCCAGGCCATAGAAAGCCTCATCGTCAGGGCTGTCGAACTTCATCTGCCAGGTGAGGCCATGCTTCTGTGCCTCAGGCACTGTATACCCAGTCTTCATACCCAGCTCACGCTCAGGCACCGTGAAGTCCCAGAACTTCTTACCATCCTTGGCTTCTTTCAGAAGCAGATTGTCATCGGCATCGAAGAATGTCACCTCGCCAGTGGCCTTCTGCACCACAGCCTTGACATTGCTGGCCTTGACAACAACCGTTTCGCCTTCCTCGCTTACTGAGTAAGAACCTTTGGCTGGTGCTGTCTGGGGCACAATCATCAGCGAGGCAGGCTTCTGTGGAAGCATATCCTGCGACGATGCACGCACGCGAATGATATGGCCGTTCATCACCTCCAGACAAATAATCTTAGCCTGACCACCATCAGGACGGATCGTCACACAGTTTCCATTGGTCTGCACCGTTGCTGCCATCAACATCCCTGTTGCCAAAAGGGCAGACATCATACATAACAGTTTCTTCATTTCAGTATTTTGTTTTTATGATTCATCTTCAATAATCGTCGCCTCCTCGATTTCCGGATCCTCCACAGGCAGACTAATCGTAAACACAGTGCCTCCGCCAGGATTATCCTCAGCCTTGATGGTTCCGTGATGCGCATCAACAATCTGCTTCACCACATCGAGTCCGATGCCTTCATCCTCACTGTCACTACCGATATAAGGATCAAACATGTGGGCTTTGGCTTCATTAGGCACGCCTATTCCATTATCGGCTATCAACAGAACTACTCGGTCATCAGACGGTTTCAGAGCCGTCACCTGAACCCTGCAATACGACAACGTGAACCTTATCGAGTTCGCCATCAGGATATCCAATGCCTTGCGGATCTGCTCCTCATCAAACGACATGGGAACAGATTCGAAAGGAGAATTGAAGGTAATCTTCATCTTCTTGTCATCGGGAGTCTTATAATTTTCACAGAAATCCTTCAGGAAGGCCACCATATCGCCTTCCGAGCGATGGAGCTCTATAGCCGGGATTTCCGGAGTTGCCGGATTATCCGGGTCAATAGCATCCGACTCATAGATGACCTCTACAGGCGCTTCGCCCGCTGGACTCGTCTGGAAACGCAAGCTCTCCTTCTGCATCTGGGCACGCATCTCACTCATCCACTGACGCTTCTCCACATCGCGCTGCAACTGCTCCAATTTCGCCTTTTCCTTCAGCTTGTTCTTATACCACCTGACAAACAGCCATGCACCAGCGGCAATGAGAAGCATATAAAGCAAAATCATCCAACGCGTGCGATAAAGCGGCGGCAGGATGGTGATGTCGAGCTGACTCTCCTCTGTGCCCAGTGAACCGTCCTGATTGAGTATTCGCACACAAAGGGTATAGGATCCTGCACGCAGCGAGTTGTAGGTGATGTTCGGGTTCTGCTCAGAAGTCTTCACCCAGTTCTCGTTGAAGCCTTCCAGTTTGTAGGCAAAGCGCTTGTGGTTGTTGATGAGCACCTCATTGGTTGACAACTGGATGGTAAACTGGTCATTGAACTTCAAAGTCAGCTCCCTGCACACATCCAGAGCCTCATCGAGGATGACTCGGCCATTGAATTTCTTACCGACCTCCACATCCTGATCGAATATCTGCAACCCGCTGAACACGGGACGCTCCTTGCTTGTATTGTCCTCCAACAGTGCCGGGTCGATGATGTCGAGGCCACCCTGTCCGCCAATCAGCACTTTGCCGTCACGTGTCAACCAGGTGGAACGCTGATTGTAAGTGGCCTTCTGCAAACCGTCGCGGCTGTTGAAACTGCGTATATTGAACTGCCAGGTGCCATCGTCCTGCTTCTGAGGCACGATGTTAGAGATACCATGATCAGTGACCACCCAGATGGAGTGCTTCTTGTCCTCGACAATGGAGTTAACACCCGAGCCGAACAAGCCATCAGTCATATCGATGAGTTTCTGGAACTTTGTCTTGGGGTCGTAGACGATCACACCGACATTTGAACCGTGCCAGATTAATCCGCGACTGTCCTCAATGACATAATTCGTATTACCCACGCTGACATTGACATCGGGACTCTCCGGAATCTCCTGGTTCACCAGCTGGTGGCTCACAGGATTCACCAAAGAATAGAAGTGATTTGTACCAACCATCAGCCAGCCTTTTTTATTCCATTCAACGGAATTCAGGTAGTCGTAAGGCAAATTGGTATTATGGGAGTCCCATGTGGTGTACTGCTTTGTCTTCGGATCCCACATCTGTAAACCACTGCCAAGGGTGCTGAACCAGATACGTCCCCACTTGTCCTCGGTGAGCGCCCAGACACTGTTATTGGCCAATCCGCCAGGCGAGGCCTGCACATTGACGATATGCGCCTGCGTGGGGTCGGCAGCAGAAGGGATGGCATGCGTCAGACCACCATTGTAGGAGCCAAACCAGATGGTGCCGTCGCTCGCAGCCCAAGAGCCCACGATGATGTTGCTCACCAGTCCGCTGTTGTCCTTTGTGAAATGGTTCACCACCTCGCCCGACTTGGGGTTATACACGAGAATACCTTGGTCATTGGTTCCCACCCAGTAGTTGCCGACCTTATCCTCGCAAGCCGTCGTGACATCGCCCAGTTCGATACTTTTCATACTGGCAAGGCCCTGGACATACTGGTTCACGCCGTTTTTGTAGGAGCCAATCCAAATGCTGCCGTCGTCAGCCTGATAGATATTACGGAGGGTGTTATCGCTGATAGAGGTCTCGTCGTACTTGTTGTTCATGAACTGCTTCCACTGTTTGTTCTTCATATCGATGACCACCAGCGCATCGTGGTCGCATACCAGCCAGAGCCAGTCGTTCTTGTCGACGAGCATGCTCCATACCTGCAGCCCAGATGGTACGCCCTCAATACCTTTTTCGGCCAGATAGTCGATCATCGAGCGATACCATTTATTGGTCTTTTTCTCATGGATAAACACAAACGACAGCACGTTACACCATATATTCTCGTCCTTATCAACATAGAGCCGGTACTCCTGACTGTCGATGCCACTCGCTTCATACATCCAGCGGTCTGTCCAATCTACTTGGCCCCTGTCGCCATCCAGGCACACCAGCTCACCATTGTTGGTAACCACCAGCAGATTATCACCGTATTCTGCCACCGTAGAGATGCCGAAATTTGGGGAGAACTCGTTGATACCGTAACCCATCTTGATGGTGGTGATCTTGTTCTTCTTGGCATGGGGATGATAGCAATAGATGGCCTTCTCAAAATCCTTCACCCAGATGTTCTTCTTCGAATCGATATGCATCCATTCCACATTGGCATTGATGCCGAGTTTTGCCAACACCCTCGAAGCCTTACGCTCAAAGGTCTCGGTCACAGGATCATACACACAGTAGTTCATGCCCTGTCGCATCCAAAGCCTGCCTTCTGCATCCTCAAACACACGGTCCGTATAGTTGTCACGCATGGTGGTGGAATCGCGCAGATTGGAATAGAACGTCTTCACCCGATAGCCGTCATAACGGTTAAGACCGTAAGGTGTGCCAATCCACACATACCCTTTGGAGTCTTTGAATATGTTGTTGATCTGAGAACTCGACAAGCCCTGTGGGGTATCAAGTCGACGGAACTTCATGTCAGGAATGAAAGACGTCTGTGCCTGGGCAGTCATAGCGAGGACCATCAGGCATAATACAATCAGTTTCTTCATACAGTATAGGTTTTTAATTTCATGCTACAAAAGTAAGAAAAATTCCCGAGCCTTGCAAACAATCTTAAAAAAAATGCGCATAAACGGCAAAATATTTGGTAATATCACAGAAAAGAAGTACTTTTGCAGAGAATTTCTAAAACCTCACGTGTATCAACTATAAGTTTCAACACATAAATAAGTAACAATGAATCAACAAACAGAACAAGGTAGCAAGTCCTACCTCATCAGTATTGTGATGGTGGCCGTGTTAGGCGGTCTGCTATTCGGTTATGACACCGCAGTGATCTCTGGAGCCGAGAAAGGTCTCCAAGCGTTTTTCATGGAAGCCAAAGACTTCGCCTATACTGACGGCTGGCATGGCTTCACTTCAGCCTCAGCCCTCATCGGCTGTATCATCGGTTCGGCCCTCTCTGGTTTCCTCGCTACGAACCTCGGTCGTAAGAAGTCACTGATCATCGCCGGTATCCTATTCTTCATCTCTGCCCTCGGCTCGATGGATCCGGAGTTCCTGTTCTTTAACTATGGCGAACCCTCCTACTCGCTGCTCATTATGTTCAATATCTACCGCGTGATCGGTGGTATCGGTGTAGGTCTGGCCTCGGCTATCTGTCCGATGTACATCGGTGAGGTGGCCCCCTCTAACATCCGTGGTATGCTCGTCTCTTGGAACCAGTTCGCCATCATCTTCGGTCAGCTGGTGGTTTACTTCGTCAACTTCTTCATCCTGGGTGACCACATCCAGCCGCTGGTCGAGGAGATGGGTAAGGGCATCGCTGCCATCAACCCCGCAGCACAGTGGACTGTCACCACAGGTTGGCGTTATATGTTCGGTAGTGAGGCTGTGCCTGCAGGACTCTTCGCCCTGCTCATCTGCTTCGTACCCGAAACCCCGCGTTACCTTGTATCGGTTGGTCAAGACCAGAAGGCCCTGGGCATCCTGTCGAAGATCAATGGCTCCAGCAAGGCTGCCCAGATTCTGCAGGACATCAAGGACACCATGGTGGTGAAGACCGAGAAGCTGCTCACCTATGGTGCCATGTGTATCTTCATCGGTATCATGCTCAGCGTGTTCCAGCAGGCTGTGGGTATCAATGCCGTGCTCTACTACGCTCCGCGCATCTTCGGTGATATGGGTATGGACGACCCGATGATGCTGACTGTCTTCATGGGTATCATCAACATCTCGTTCACGCTGGTGGCCATCTTCACCGTCGAGAAGTGGGGTCGTAAGCCACTGCTCATCTGGGGTTCGTTAGGTATGGCCCTGGGTGCCTTCGGTGTAGCTGTGACCTTCGGTAACGACAGCCTTGCACTCGTCACCGCTGCCTCACTGCTCCTCTATTCTGCTTGCTTCATGTTCTCATGGGGTCCCATCTGCTGGGTGCTCATCGCCGAGATCTTCCCCAACACCATCCGTGGTGCAGCTGTGGCTATCGCTGTGGCAGCACAGTGGATCTCGAACTTCATCGTCAGCTCTACCTTCGTGCCGATGTTCAACATGCATCTCAGCGAGGGTGACGA
>JAFZCU010000231.1 GCA_017556145.1 Prevotella sp.
CAAGGTACGAATATTTTTTTATAGTTGTATCGTTTCAGACAAATTTTGTATTGTTTCAGATTTGGATTCGTAGGAAAAAGGTCGTATTTTTGCAATCGAAATAGGAAACAAATATCAATATCGTTTAACAACTAAAAAGAAAATTATTATGGACAAGCAGAAATCAATTGAGTCATTACAGTTTTTCGTAACCCATCTGGCAGAAGGTGCCATCGTACACAAGCAGCAGGGTATGATCTTCAAGGCACAGGGTATCACCAAACTTGGAGAGAAGTACATCGGCCATTTCAATGAGGAAATGGGCTGGGTAGAGAAGTTCACAGAGCGCATCCTCGACCTTGGCGGAGACGTTAAGTTCGAAGGCATGAAGAGCCGCGAACTCATCGCCGATCCCATAGAGTATGTCAAGGCTGACCTTGCTATCCAGACGCCAGGTGTTGAGTTGCTGATGAAGTGCATGGAAGGCGTGAAGGATGATCCTACCACCTACGACATGCTGAAGGCCTACCTGAAAGACGAGGAGGAAGACCTCTACTGGAGCCAGGGAGCAGTGGAACTCATCGAGAAGATTGGCACGCAGAACTGGCTGTTGCTGCAGCTGTAAGTTATCCCCTAAAACACTTTCGATTATGGCAAAGATGAAATGCCCTTGTAAGTACACTTACGACCCAGAGAAGGGTGACCTCAAGCAGGGAATACCTCCCGGAACCCAGTTTGAAGACCTGCCCGATACGTGGCGCTGCCCCCGCTGCAAGCGTAAGAAAGAGAAATTCAATAAGGCATAATGACATACGCGAAAAGTATCAGTTTACGAATTATAAATAACTCTTTAAAACAACAAACGCAAGAATTATGAAAGAAAAGGTATTACAAGCTATGCGCGAGTTCGGCGCTCCTGTTAACGCTGGCAAGATTGCAGAAATCACAGGTATCGACCGCAAAGAAGTCGATAAGGCTTTCGCAGAATTGAAGAAAGAGGGTGCCATCGTATCACCCGTCCGCTGCAAGTGGGAGCCGGCAAAGTAATGGCTTTGATTTTCGGACTACTCATCCCGTTATTGGGAACCATGCTCGGAGCGGCATTCGTCTTTCTGATGAAGGACGAAATGCCGCCCCGTTTGCAGCATTCAAAGCATTATTCGCTATAGTTGTGGTCTATCACGATGGTGATATCTTTGTCAGGAATCAGAGCATGCAGTTCCTTTGTCAGACGGGCAGAAAGAGCAGCCTCGTCGTGTACTGAGATGTCAGGAACCACGTCAACAGAAATTCGGTTCTCCTTTTCGAAATAATAGAATCCATGTACCTGCACGATCTCAGGGTGCTTGGCTAACGTCTGCATGATGACACCTTGCAGTTCATTACGTCTGTTCTCACCTGTAGCAATGGCATAGACACCGACGGTCATAATAATGCCATGCTTGGCGTACATCTGTTCTGAGATACTGCGAGTCAAACCCTGTATGTCGTAGGCATTCATCGTATCATAGACGTTGACATGCAACGAACCAATCAGGACGTTGGGGCCGTAGTTGTGAAGGATGATGTCGAAAACACCATGAACGCCCTCGAAGGCACTGACCTCTTGCTTGATGTCGTGAACCAATTCCTGCGAGATTCTGGCACCCAGCAGTTCGTTGACAGGTGATGCCAGCATCTCAATTCCAGCCTTGATGATGACCAGCGAGATAAGTGCACCCAGGATACCGTCGAGCGAGACATTCCACAGCAGCATGATACCAGCCGAAACGAGTGTGGCCAATGTGATAATAGCATCGAAAAGCGCATCAGAACCTGAGGCTATTAGTGCATCACTCTTCAACTGTTGCCCTTGGCGTTTCACATACTGTCCCAGAACCAATTTTACCACAATAGCCACCACGATGACTACTAGAGTGACTGTTGTATATTCCGGCTCTGTAGGATTAAAGAATTTCTTTACCGACTCAATGAATGAAGTGATACCAGCCGACAATACCAGCACGGCAATGATGATGGCGCTGAAATACTCCACACGTCCGAAGCCGAAAGGATGTTCGCGGTCGGCAGGTCGTTCAGAGAGTTTCGTGCCGATAATAGTGATAACACTCGACAGCGCATCGCTCAGGTTGTTGACGGCATCCATCACGATGGCAACGGAACTGGCAATAATGCCTACTGCAGCCTTGAAAGCAGCCAACAGCACATTGGCAACAATTCCAATGATGCTGGTACGGATTATTTTCTGAGAACGGTCCATCTTTATCCTATATTAATTTCATAAACTCTAAAAGAGGGTACAAAGATAATCATTATTTTTTATTTTTTACTATCTTTTTCGTTAGTTTTAAGTGTATTTAGGTATTATGCGTATTTGCATATGAAACATATCGTTTAAGGGCAAGTTTAAGGAATAAAAAAGAATTGCAAAAAGCGATGCGCCGCGCACAGAATCTTTAACCGACAACAGTTCTGGCGGACGCATCGCGGGTAAACCGGTTTAGAGGTGTATCTCTTTATCCACCACCTCGCCATTCAGAATCTTGAAGGAGTTGAGTTTCGGTTCTCCATCAAGCAGCGAGAGAATGGCATAGCGGATGGTGGGGTCGTTGGCCAGACGCAGGTCTTCCTGCGAAGGGCGCGAGGGCGAGGCTGGGTGACTGTGCCAGTTGGCGAGGATTTTTAAGTTCTTGCTGCGCGCATATTTCAGGGCAGCAAATTGATCCTTCGGCGCAAAGGAAAAATGCTCCGACGAGTGGTCGATGTTCTCCATCCAGTAGTTCTCGGTGACCTCATCGTCCGTCCCCAAGAGATAGCCACACGACTCATCAGGTACATCCTTCCGAGCCTGGGCTATCAGTTCATCTATTATATTATGTGGAATTGTCATAATTGTGCGGTAGCAAATTTTTCACTTTTCACTCTTCACTTTTCACTTATGAAGGTCGCATGCGGCCTGTTCATAATCTATCAAATGGTCGATGGTGGGATGGTCACCGCAGATGGCGCATGACGGTCGTTGCTTCACGTTGATGGTGCGGAACTGCATGGTCTTGGCGTCGAACGTCAGCAAGCGGTTGGTCAGCAACTCGCCGATACCCGTAAAGTACTTCAGCGTCTCGGCAGCCTGGATGGTACCCAGCATACCAGCAATGGCACCCAGTACACCGGCCTGCGAACAGGTAGGTACGGCTCCAACGGGAGGCGGCTCCTTAAAGAAACAACGGTAACAAGCTGTGCCCGGCAGATGGGTAAACGTCTGGCCGTTGAAGCGCAGGATGCCACCATGCGAGAACGGCTTGCCTGCCATCACACACGCATCGTTGATGAGGAACTTCACGGGGAAGTTGTCGGTACCGTCCACGATGAAGTCGTATTC